>NZ_JBQXXG010000003.1:0-245029 GCF_052644995.1 Quadrisphaera sp. KR29 | reverse complement strand
GGTCGGCTCCCGGGGCGGCCCCCCCGGCCGCGCGGGCGGGGGGCCCCGCGGGCCGCGCCCCCGGCCCGCCGCCGCCCCGGCGCCGGGGGGGCCGGGGGCCCCGGCGGCCGCCGGGTGGCCGCGGCCCCCGGCCCCTCCCCCCCCCCCCCCGCCCCGGGGGCCACGCCCCCCCCACCCACCCCCCCCCCCGTTCCCTGGGGCGCCCCCCCCGTGGGGGGGGGGCGCACGCCCATGATCACGGGGAGGCGCGGGGGCTGCGCCAGGATGGGCGGGTGAGCACCGAGCGCGTGCAGGCCTTCCTCGACGAGCACCTGCCCGGGGTGCGGGTGGTCGAGCCCGAGGTCGAGACCCCCACGGTCCAGGCGGCGGCCGACGCGCTCGGGGTCGAGCCGGGGCAGATCGCCAAGACGCTGGCGCTGCGCGCCGGTGACCGGGTGGTGCTCGTGGTCGCCCGGGGTGACGCGCGGCTGGACAACGCGAAGTTCAAGGCCGCCTTCGGCGCGAAGCCGCGGATGCTGCCCGGCGAGGAGGCCCACGCGGTGACCGGCCAGCCGGTGGGCGGCGTCAGCCCCTTCGGGCACCCGGAGCCGCTGGAGGTGCACTGCGACGAGTCGCTGCGGGCGTTCGAGGTGGTCTACCCCGCCGGCGGGAGCCGCCGCTCAGCGGTGCGGCTGACGCCGGACCAGCTGGGCGAGCTCACCGGTGACCGGTGGGTCGACGTGACGCGGCCACCCGGGGGCTGAAGCGGCCGCACCGTCAGGCTCCGACGCAGCGTCAGCCTGCTGAGGCCGGATCCGGCCTCAGCAGGCTGACATGCGCAGGAACCTGGCACTGGGGGTGGCGGACGTCCATGATCACGGAGAGGGCGGGGGTCAGTCGCGGTCGGGGTCGCGGTGCAGGGCGACGAACAGCGACAGCGGCGCCGCGCCGGCGCGCGCGGGCAGCCGGGCGAACTCGTCCAGCAGGGCGTCCAGGCGCCGCTCCAGCTCCGCGCGCCCCTCGTCGTCCAGGCGCAGCCCGAGGCGGGCGACGCGCAGGTCGGGGTCGGCCGGGGCCTCCTCGCTGCCGTCGCCGAGCAGCACCGGGAGCGTCTGGGTGAAGGCCTCGACCATGGCCCTGGCGGAGCGGTGCTCGTCGAGCTGCCAGGACTTCCCGGTGGCCCGGTAGGGCACCGAGCGGGCACCGCGGCGCCCGCGGGTCGAGGGCATCGGCTCGAGGAAGCCGGTGCCCACGAGCGTGCGGACGTGGTGCAGGGAGGTCGCCGCGTTCAGCCCCAGGCGCTCGGCGATCGCGGCGTTGGTCATGGGCGCGTCCAGGCACATCCGCAGGATCCGCAGCCGCACCGCCGAGGCGAGCGCCTTGGCCTCCGCCTCGGTGGCGACGCGGCGGTGCGGGAGGTCCCAGGTCTGAGCGCTCACCCACCCAACGTAGACACGACATGACGCACCGCGCTCAGTGATTGACATTCCCCAACCACTCACGTCGCATGGACCCCGTGCGTGACAGCTTGCTGAGGGCCACCGACGGCCGGGACTTCCGCCGCCTGTGGGCCGGTGACTCGGTCTCCCAGGGCGCCACGCAGGTCGGCGACCTCGTCGTCCCCCTGCTCGCCGTCACGGTGCTGGCCGCGTCGCCCCTGCAGATGGGAGTGCTGACGGCCGCGCAGTCGGCGGCCTTCCTCCTGCTGGGGCTGCCGGCCGGCGCCTGGGTGGACCGGTGGTCCAAGCGCCGCGTGCTGCTGCTCGGCAACGTCGTGCGCGCGGTGGCCCTCGCCGTCCTGCCCCTGGCGTGGTGGGCGGGGGTCCTGTCGCTGCCGCTCGTGGTGGCGGTGGCGTTCGTGGTGGGGGTGGCCACGCTGTTCTTCGACGTCGCCTACCAGAGCTACCTGCCCGCCCTCGTGCGCTCCGAGCGCCTCGGCGAGGGCAACGCGCTGCTGCAGGTCTCAGCCTCCGTGGCGCAGGTGGGCGGCCCGGCGGTGGGCGGCTGGCTGGCGCGGCTGCTCGGCGCCCCGCTCGCGGTGGCGGTCTCCGCGGTGGCGTTCGCCGCGTCCAGCGGGCTGCTCTCGCGGATCTCCCACGGGGAGCCGCCGCCGGACCGGGGTGCGCGCCGCCCCCTGCGCACGGAGGTGGCCGAGGGGCTGTCCTTAGTGGTGCGCCAGCCGCTGCTGCGGCGCATCGTCGCCACGACGGCGCTGTCCAACTTCGGCGGCAGCGCGACCAGCGCGCTCCTGGTGCTCTACGCCGTCCGCCGGCTGGGGCTGTCCGAGGGGCAGGTGGGCACCGCGCTCGGCGTCGGCGCTGCCGGCGGCCTGCTGGGGGCGCTGACCGTCCAGGCGGTCGTCCGGCGCGTCGGCGAGGGCCGCACCATCGCCCTGGCCCTGCTGCCCGGGGTCGCCGCCGGCGCGCTGGTGCCCCTGGCAGCGCTCTTCGTGGACTCGGGCGCGATCGACGACGGCGGCGCCGTCGCGCTCCTCGCCGCCTCCGGCGCCGTGCTGGGCGTGAGCGTCGTGCTCTACAACGTGGCGCAGGTGACCTACCGCCAGCGCCTGACGCCTGCGCCCTTGCTGGGGCGGATGAACGCCTCGGTGCGCTTCCTCGTGTGGGGCACGATGCCCGTGGGCGCGCTGCTGGGCGGGGTGCTCGGCGAGCACCTCGGCCTCGTGCCGACGCTGTGGACGGCGCTGGCCGTGGAGGCCGTGGCGGTCCTCCCGGTGCTCCTCAGCCCGCTCGTGCGCTCCGGTCCCGACGCCGACCGCACCGGCCCCGACGCCGACCGCACCGGCCCCGAGGCTCGCTCCTCTCCCCCTGCTCCGCCCGCCCAGCCCTGACCCCCCTCCCCGCCACGATCATGGACGTCCGCGCCACATCGGGAGGGAAGCGGTGCGCAGGGGATGTGGCGCGGGACCCCGTGATCGCCGGTTCGGAAGGGCGTCCGCTCCCCGGTGGGGAACCCGGGTCCCGGTGGGCAGGCCCAGGTCCGGGTCCGGCCTCGGAAGCGGACCTCAGGCTGCCCACCGGACCTGGGCCTGCCCACCTGCCGCGCGCCGCCGGCGCTGCAGGGACGCGCAGGTGCGTGCTCGTCACCGAGCGGGTGGGACCGGAGGGCCACCAGCGCTCGCGCAGCCAGGCCAGGGCCGTGACGCCCTGGGCCGCCTGGAAGTGGCGCAGCGCGGGCAGCCCCGGCACGGGGGGCTGCCGCCCCGCGTCGACGAAGTACGCCGCCATCCCGGCCAGCACGGCTGTGGCGTCGTCGCCGGAACCGGTCAGGGGCTGGGCCAGCAGCGCGTCGACGTCGACCTCGCTGTGCGACAGCCGCGCGTTGAGCAGGAGCGCCACGACGTCGAAGACCGGTGACCCCAGCAGCGCGTGGGGCCAGTCGACCACCACGACGCCGCCGTCCGGGCGCTGGACGAGGTTGTCGGCGCGGACGTCGCCGTGGACCAGCGAGGCGCCCTCCAGGGCGCGCGTGCCGCGCCGCGCCACCGCGGCGAGCTCTTCCAGGTGCGCCCCGGCCCACGGGTCGGCGCGCTCCAGGTCCGGCCACGGGTCGGCGAGCAGGCGCTCGAAGCCGGCGAAGTCGTCAGCGACGCCGGTCTGCGCCCGCGGCAGCACCGCGCGCAGCGCAGCCGGGAGGTCCGCCGCCGCCACCCGCCCCAGCGCGTCGAGCGCCGCCTCGACGCCGGCCCGCTGCCACGGGAGGGCGGGGCTGGCGCCGTCGACGTCCTCGGTGACCAGGGCCACCCACCCGGCGCGCTCGACCAGCGCCAGCAGCGCGGGCACCGGCAGGCCAGCGGGCAGGGCGCCGAGCACGCGCGCCTCGCGGCGGTGCAGCTCCACCGACCCCGGGTGCCGCTCGCCGTCGAGGGCCTTGACGAAGGCGCGCCGGCCGGAGGCCGCCACCACGCGGTCGGCGGACCCGGGCGAGAAGCCGCCCGGCTGTGAGACCGCGCTGACGACCGGCGAGCCCAGCTCGGCGCCGACCGCGTCGCGCAGCGTCCCAGGGAGGTCCTCCCAGCGCGCCCGGCTCCCGCCCTCGCCCCGCACCGGCCCAGCGTGCCCGCCCGCTCCGGGCGCCCGCGACCCGCCCGGCGCGCCGCGCCGGTGACCGGGCGCGGCGGGCGGCGGGCGTCAGGCGGTCAGGACGCGCACCGACGCCTGGGCCGGTCCGGTCAGCTCCACGGCGGCGACGGCGGTGGCGGCGAGGTCGCTGCTGGCCGCGGCGCGGCCGTCGGTGGTGAAGACCTCGACGATGCCGGTGTCGACGTAGACGTCGGCTCCGGTGGTCCGCGGCTCCTGCGGCACCCAGGTCCCCTCGACGAGGCGGTCGGTGGTGGAGCGCCCGAAGGCCGCCAGGTCCACCGGCGTGCGGCGGCCGTCGGGGGCCACCAGCACGAGCGCGCTCGCGGCCAGGGCCGCCGCGTCCTGCACCCGCAGGCGCACGAGCACGGCCCGGGCCGGCTGGGGCAGCGCGCCCGCACCCGCGCCGCTGCGACCGTCGACCTCGAGGACCACCTCACCGGCCAGGTCGGCCACCTCCGCGACCGGCGCCTGCTCCAGCTGCCCGCCCACCACGCCCCAGCGGCGCGGCAGCGACTGCGCGCCGACGCTGGTCCGCCCGGCGCTCGCCGGGTCGTCCTGGGTGCGCAGCCAGCCGAAGGCGACGCGCCGGCCACCGTCGGCGGTCGTGTAGGACTGCGGCGCGTAGAACCGGTCGCCAAGGTCGAGCACGCCGCGCAGCCGGGGGACGAAGCGCGCCGGACCGCCCGCGGCCTGCTCCAGGCCCCCGGTCAGCCACACGGCTCCGGAGGAGTGGTGGTGCGCCGCGTCGGCGTCCTTCGAGTACCACGACAGCACCACCACCAGCTCCTGGCCGTGCAGCTCCGCGGGGCCGTCGCCGGCCGGCGCGAAGACGTCCGGGCACTCGAAGACGTGGGCGTCCAGGCCGGCGGCCGCGGCGTCGAGCAGGACGCCCTCGTACTGCCACGCACGCAGCTCGGGGTCGGTGCTGGTGTAGGAGAGCAGGCGAGCAGCGCCGTCGTGGCCGGCAGTGCCCGCCGCGACCACCTGGCGCCACGTGGGACGCCCGGCGGAGTCGCGGGTGCGCAGCACGGCGTGGTCGCGCCAGTCGGTCAGCGGCGGGTCGAGGTCGGGCCAGCTGCCGACGACCGGCTCGTCGTCGGCCGTCCACGTGAGGAGCGCGTCGTCGTCGGCGACGGCGCGCAGCGCCACCGCCCGGGCCGGGCCGCCGTCCTCGGGGCGGGCGACGCCGGTGTAGACGACCGCCCTGCGGCCGTCCGGCACGTCCACGGCGCAGCCCGACCAGCACCCCCCGGCGTCCGGTGCCCCGGCGCGCGGCGCGAGGGCCGTGGGGTGCTCGGTCCAGTGGACGAGGTCGGTGCTGCTGGCGTGGCCCCAGCGCATGACGCCGAAGGCGGGCGCGTCGGGGTTGTGCTGGAAGAACACGTGGTGGCGGCCTCCGGACTCGACCAGGCCGTTGGGGTCGTTCATCCAGCCGGTGGTCGGCGTGAGGTGCAGCAGGGGGCGGGTCACCCGCCCATGCTCGCGGACAGCGGCGCCCGCTCACCCCACCCGGGGGCCGGCGGTGGGCACCACGGCCACCGGGCCGGGGACGAGGCGGGCCCACCCGACGCCGGTCCACACGTGGCTGGCGCGCCCGGTCCACGTGCCGCAGGTGAGGTCGATGACCTCCTCAGCGGGCACGTCGGGGTCGAGGAAGAGGTGGCCGGGCATGGGCTGCTGCACCACCTCCAGGGCGTGCGCGCCGCGGCTGGCCGGGGGCTTGGGCCGTCCCTGCGCCGGGGCCAGCAGCGGCAGTGCTGCGTCCGGGACGACCTCGCCGCGGGCACGACCGAGGCGCGGGGCGCGCGGCGTGCGGAGGGAGCGGTCGGAGCGGGTCACGCGCTGACCATAGGTCTCCGCGCGGGGCCGTTCGGGTGGAACGGCGCAACGGACGGCCGGGCCCCGGCCGTCCGGGCGGCGCGGCCGCAGGGCCCCGGGCTCACCCGCCGCCGAGCCGCCGCTCCAGCAGCTCGGCGAGCGCTATCGAGTCGCCGTCGCGCCCGCCCCGGCCCCACACCAGCGGCGGGTCGCTGGGCGCCACCCTCACCCCACGCAGCCGTCCCACCAGCCGCTCGGCGCCGGTCAGCGGCACGGCGAGCAGGTAGAACGCGCCGTCCTCGCCCACCCCCGCGCGCCCGTCGCGACGCAGCGCCCAGCCCTGCACCCCGGTGCGGTAGCGGGTGCCCGCGGCGTCGACAGCGCGCAGCTCCTCGGTGGGGATCCCCGCGGCGCGGGCGCGCTCGACGAAGTCGCGGACCTGGCGCCGGGCGACCTCGGTCTCAGCGGCCTCCGCGCGCGCGAGCCGGTCGGCCTGCGCGGCAGCCGCCTCGCGGCGCCGGGCCACCCAGGCCTCGTCGCGGCCGTCCTCGGCGCGCTGCCCGTCCACGGCGCCATCCTCCCCCTTGCCCCCGTACCCCCGTGCCCCCGGGCACGGGGGCACGGGGCGCCCGTGGCGCGCGCTCACGGTGCCGTGCCGCTGGACCGCGCGGTCAGTGGGCCGCCCCGCTGAGGCGGGCGGGGATCATCCGCCACGCCAGCACCGCGGCCACAGCGGTGATCACGGCAGCGGTCAGCGAGGTCACCTGCATGGCGTGGACGAACGCCTCGCGCGCCGCCTCGAACGCCGGGCCGTCGGCCCCGGCCGCCGCCCGTGCTCCGGCCAGGGAGTCCCCCGCGGCGGCGGCCACGGCCGGGTCGGTGCCCGCGGGCAGGTCCAGCCCCGCGCGGTAGACCACGCCGAGCAGGGACCCGAGCACGGCGATGCCCAGCGCGGCGGCCAGCTCGTAGGCGGTCTCCGAGATGGAGGAGGCGGCGCCGGCGCGCTCGGACGGCACGGCGCTGACCACGGCGTCCACGGCCACGGTCTGGCTGAGCCCCACGCCCAGGCCGATCGGCACGAGCGTCAGCGCCAGCCACAGGTAGCTCGACGCGCCCTCGGCCACGGCGAGCAGCACCAGCCCGGCCGACGCCGCGACCAGCCCCGCCGCCGCGGTGCGCCCGGCCCCGAGCCGGGGCAGCAGCAGCCCGATGACGGCGATGGCGCCGACGGCGGAGAGCATGAGCGGGGTCTCCTGCAGCCCCGCCTGCAGCGGGCTGGAGCCGCGCGCCAGCTGCAGGTACTGCGAGAAGAAGAACAGCAGGCCCATGAGCGGGAGCACCGAGGCGAAGTTGACCGCCACCGCACCGGAGAAGGCCGGGCGGCGGAACAGCTCGACGTCGATGAGCGGGTGGGCCAGGCGGCGCTGCCGGCGCACGAACGCCACCAGGCCGAGCGCGCCGACGCCCGCCGACAGGACCACGACGGCGTCGAGGCCCTCGTGGGCCAGGTGCTTCACGGCGTACACCGCGGCGACCAGGCCGACCAGCGAGAGCGCCACCGAGCGCAGGTCGATCGGCCCGGGGTGCGGGTTCCTCGACTCCGGCAGCAGCCAGGCACCGGCCACGAGCAGGACGGCGACCACGGGCAGGTTGATGAGGAAGACCGAGCCCCACCAGAAGTGCTCCAGCAGCGCCCCGCCCACCAGCGGGCCGAGCGCGGCGCCCCCGGAGGCACCGGCCGACCAGATGGCGATGGCGAGGGTGCGCTGGCGCGGCACGCCGAAGGTGCTGCGGATGAGGGAGAGCGTGGACGGCATGAGCGTCGCGCCGGCCACGCCCAGCAGCAGCCGCGCGCCGATGAGCACCTCCGGCGACGGCGACAGCGCCGCCCCGAGCGAGGCCAGCCCGAAGGCGGCGGTGCCGATGAGCAGCAGGCGCTTGCGGCCGATGCGGTCGGCCACGTTGCCCATGGTGACCAGCAGGCCCGCCAGGGCCAGGGAGTAGATGTCGCCGATCCACAGCACCTGGGTGGAGGTGGCGCCGAGGTCGGCGGTGAGCGCGGGCACCGCCAGCGCCAGCACGGTGGCGTCCACGGCGAGCAGGACGACGGCGAGCACGAGCACGCCGAGGCCCGCCCACTCCCTCCAGCCGGCGGCCGCTGCCCGGCCGGGGCGGTGGGTGGGGTGCTCGGGCTGTGCCTGGTGCGCGTCGAGCGCCGGCGTGGCCATCGTCGTCGTCCTCCGGGTAGAAACTGTACTGACCAGTCAGTACAGTAACGGTGGCCCGGGAGGGGATGTCAACCGGAGGGCGACACTGGGGACATGGGGCGCACGACCGGCAGGACCTCCGCCGACACGCGGCAGCAGGTGGTCCGCGCCGCCGCCGAGGTCGTCGCCGAGCGCGGCGGCAGCGCGGGCCTGGAGGAGATCGCCGCCCGCGCGCAGGTCACCAAGGGCGGGCTGCTCTACCACTTCCGCAGCAAGGAGTCGCTCCTGCACGCCGTCGCGCAGCAGCTCCTGGACGACTTCGAGCGCGACGTCGAGGCGGCCCTGGCCCACGAGGACGACGACGCCGGCAGCTCCGGCCCGGCGCCCGGGCGGCTGACGCGCGCCTACGCCCGCGCGACGCTGGAGTCGGCCGCGGACGCCGAGCGCACGCGCCGGGCGACCACGCTGCTCGTGCACCTGCAGACCGACCCCGCGGTGGCCGCGATGATGCAGGCCGACGCCGAGCGCTGGCGCGAGCGGCTGCTGGCCGACGGCCTCGACCCGCTCGTGGCCACGCTCGCCATCGCCGCCGCGGACGGCATCTGCATGGCCCCCCTGTACGGCGACGCCCCGCTCGTCGAGGACCGCGAGCGCGTGCTGGCCGCCGTGCTCGACCTGACCCGCCGCTGACGGCCCCCCTCCGCCACGATCAAGGACCTCCGCGCCCCGTCAGCGGTCGTCGCTGCGCTCCCGGTACTCCGGGCTCGCCGCGATCTGGACCTGCACCGCGCGGTCGTCCCTCGTCTCGAGCCCGTACCAGTAGGCGGTGCCCCCGCCGTCCGCCGGCCGCCCGAGCAGCGCCCGGTAGTGCCGGTCGATCCGGGCCCGGACAGCCTCGGGTGTGTAGTAGAGGTCGCGCAGGGCGCCGAGGCGGCCGACCTGCGTGATGCGGTCGCCCCAGTAGGCGCGCTCGGACGCGGTGGCCTTCCGGTCCAGCAGCGCCAGCACCCACGCGTTCGCGGTCACGGACGGCGTCTTCGACCGGGTCGCCCGCGCCCAGAGGTCGGCGTGCTCCTGGCTGGCGAGCACGTTCTGCTCCACCCACTCCAGCGGGAAGTGCCCCTCGGCCACCCCGTCGACCCAGTACGCCGCCCCCGGGTCGGGCTGGCGCTGCAGGTGCTTCCAGTACAGCTGCCCCACCTGGTGCTGCGCGTGCTCGCGGGTCCTGGTGAGGTCGTCGGCCGCCGCCACCGTGCCGAACGTGGTGATGAAGGAGGTGTACCTGTCGAGGTCGCCGCTGCCCGCGCTGCGCTGGAGGAAGTCGTGGTGCCAGGCCTCCACCACCGTCGCGTCGGTCGGGGCCGCGCTGGCCGGGGCCGCTGTCGCCAGCCCGACCGCGGCGGCCACGACCGCTGCCGCCACCGCTGCTCGCCTCGAGGGGCACCTGCTGGTCGTGCTCGTCGTCATGCACGCAGGCTCACAGCCCGTGCTTGCGGACCGCTTGCAGCCGGTCACCCTCCGTCGCAAGCCACGGTGGTGTGGCGCTCAGGCGCTTGATCGTCGCCGGGTGGGCAGAGCCGTCCGGGGCCCGCTCGGGCCGGTGCCGCCTCCACTGGTCGGAACCCTGGCACGACGTGTCGGAACGGGGCTCTCGTTCCGACACGTCGCGACGGGGTTCCGACACAGGTGGCCAGGGTTCCGACACGTGCGGGCAGGCACCTCGCCCAGCGGCGCGGGGCCTCGAGGACCGCATGCAGCGCCGGCCGGAGGTCGGTGCAGCTCCTCAGTGCAGCTCGGCGGCGTCGGACTCCTGCGACAGCGCCAGGCGCGCCGCCAGCCCGATGACCGCGCTGTACGTCGGGTAGGCGAACCGCACCTGCGCGAGCGTGGACAGCTCCACGCCGGCGGCCATCGCCGTCGTCACCGCCTGGATCACCTCCACGGCGCTCTCCCCCACCGCGTGCGCGCCGAGGACGGTCGTGCGTCCGCTGTCGACCACGAGCTTGAGGAAGCCGCCGCTGCGGTCGTCGATGACGGCGCGGTCGAGGGCGTCGTAGCCCACGGTCGCCACGCGGCAGCCGGGGGCGCGCCTCCGGGCCTGCTCCTCGGTGAGGCCGACGCCGGCGTAGTCGGGGTCGGTGAACCCGCCCGAGGGCAGCAGCTCGTGCGGGCGGCGGGCCTGCGCGCCGAGCACGGCGTTGGTGGCGGCGGCCTCGCCCTCGAACTGCGCGGCCTGCACGAGCATGTCGCGCCCGATCGCGTCGCCGACGGTGAGGATGTGCGGGACGTTGGTGCGGTAGTGCTCGTCGGCCGGGATGCGGTTGCGCTCGGCGACCACGCCGGCGCGCTCCAGCCCGAGGTCCTCCACCGCCGCCGGCCACCCGGTGGCCATGACGACGGCGTCGAACTCGTCGCTGACCGCCCCGCCGTCGCCGTCGAGCCAGTGCAGCACCACGGCGCCGGAGCCCTCGGCGCGCTCGAGGCGCTCCACGCCCCCGATGCCGGTGAGCACGCGCACGCCCTGCGCCGTGAACGCCGCGGTGATGTGCTCGGAGACGCTGTGGTCGGCGAAGGAGAGCACGCGCGGGGCGAGGTCGAGCAGCGTCACCTGCGACCCGAACGCCGAGAACACCGTCACCAGCTGCGCGCCGGTGTTGCCCGCCCCGATGACGGCCACGCGCCGCGGCAGCGACGGCTGGTGCAGCACCTCCTCGGGCACGAGCGCCAGCTCCGCGCCGGGCACCGGCAGCCGCCGCGAGTGCCCGCCCACCGCGAGGATCGTGGTGCCGGCGCGCAGCTTGCGGCCGCTGTCGAGGACGACGACGTGGGGATCGGCGAACCGCGCCCGCCCCTCGGTGAAGAGGTCCACGCCGGCCTCGGCGAACCGCTGGCCCTCGCGCTTCACGGCCCGCACCGCGTCGACGCGGGCGTGCACGCGGGAGACCACGCGCTGCCAGTCGACGCTGACGCCCTCCACCTCGATGCCGTGCGCTCCGGCGCCGCGGGCGTCACGGACCAGGCGCGCGGCCTTGGCGAGCACGCGGGTGGGCACGCAGCCGGTGTTGACGCAGGTGCCGCCCACGCGCGAGCCCTCCACCACGGCGACGCTCGCGCCCAGCCGGCGCGCGCGCAGGGCCGCGGCGGTGCCCGCGGGCCCGGCTCCGACGACGACGACGTCGTACTCGTCCTGCTGCACGTCCTGCACCGGGGAGGTCACGCCGTCAACGCTTCCACGGGCGGTACGGGCCCGCAGCGCGGAGTGGTTCGATGCGGCCGTGACCAGCACCACTCCTGAAGAGCCCCGCGTGGTGAGCGCCAGCCGCGAGGTCGCCGCCGGCGCAGCGACCCTGTTCGAGCTCATCGCCGACCCCGCGCAGCAGCCCCGCTGGGACGGCAACGACAACCTCGCCCACGCCGCTCCCGGGCAGCGCGTGACGGCCGTCGGCCAGGTCTTCCGGACGACGATCACCAAGGGGTCCGTCCGCGAGAACCACGTGGTGGAGCTCTCCGAAGGACGCCGGATCGCCTGGCAGCCGGCCAGCGAGGGCGAGCCCCCGGCGGGGCACCTGTGGCGCTGGGACCTGGAGCCGCTCGGCCCGTCCCTGACCCGCGTGACGCACACCTACGACTGGTCCCAGCTCACCGACGAGCGGCGCTTCCCCCGCGCCCGGGCCACCGGCCCGGACCAGCTGCGCGCCTCGATCGACCGGCTGGCCGCTCTCGCGGAGGGCGCGGGGGGCGTCTCGCGCGAGCCGCTGGGCGGCACGCCCGGCGCCTAGGGAGTCAGGGCAGGTCGACCTTCGCGTTGTCCCCGCCGGAGTACTGCTCGCCGGTGACCTTGGCCTTCGCGAAGCTGAGCGCCGTGGCGACGCGGCCGCCGGGGCTGTCCCAGTACTCGGCGGAGTCGCCGTCGACGCGCAGCAGCACGATGCCGTCGTCGTCCTTCCCGTCCGGGAACCACGCCTCCACCACCGCGTTCCACAGCTCGCGCTTCTTGGCCGGGTCGCGGACCACGGAGGCGCGCCCGGTCAGGGAGACCCAGCTGTCGGAGCTGGAGAAGGCGACGTTGACCTGGGGGTCGTGCGCGAGGTGCTGGACCTTGCGGGAGCCTGCCTCGGCGAAGAACCACAGGTCGCCGCCGAACTCCGCCTCCTGCACGGCCATCGGGCGGCTGGTGAGGGTGCCGTCGGGAGCGGTGGTGGTGAGCATCGCCTGCCGCTCGTCGGCGATGAGCTCGGAGACCTTCTTCGTCCGCGCGGCGGCGTCGTCGTGTGCCATGGGCACCCCCTACCCCGTCGCCGGCCGCTCACCGGTCGACCGCCGCCCCGCGGTCCGCGACCATGGCGGGGTGTTCCCCGTGCCCGAGGGCCTGCCCACCTGGCTGATCGCCGTCGTCCCGGTCGTGGTCCTCGCCGTGCTCATCACCAACCTCGCCGTGCGCAGCCGGCGCGGGGAGTTCGGTCGCGACGCCGGTGGCCGGCGGCGGGCACCGTGGCTGTGGCCGGTGCTCCTCGGGGTGGGCGCGTTCGTCGTCCTCAAGCTGGTCACCGACCGCTGAGCGGGTGACCCGCCGCGGCGGGCACGCCGCCGGGCCGCTCCCGTGCCAGGCTGCGGCGGTGTCGACCCGCACGGCTCGCCCCGCCTTCCGCGCCTGCCACGCCGCCATCGCCCTGGTGGTGCTGTTCGGGCTGGTGGTGCAGGTGGCGGTGGTCGTCAGCGGCGGCCAGGACGCCAACAGCGGCGACACGACGGCCGCTCTCGGGCTGGGCGACCGGCTGGTCAACCTCTTCTCCTACTTCACCATCCTCAGCAACGTGCTGGTGATGACCACCTCGGCGCTGCTGGCCGGGCGGCCGGAGCGCGACGGGACGCCGTTCCGGGTGCTGCACCTCGACGCGCTGCTCAGCATCGTCGCCACCGGCGTCGTCTTCGCGGCGGTGCTGGCGCCGATCGTGCAGGTGTCGGGCTGGGCCGCGGTGGCCGACGCGGTCTTCCACCAGCTGGTGCCCGTGGCGTTCCCGGTGGTGTGGCTGCTCTTCGGGCCCCGGCCGCGGCTGACGTGGCGCGTGGTGGCCCTCGCGTTCGCGTGGCCGGTCGTGTGGATGGCGTACACCTTCGTGCGCGGCGCCGTCACGGGCTGGTACCCCTACCCCTTCCTCGACGCCGCCGAGCTGGGGTTCTGGCCGGCGCTGGCGGGAGCACTCGTCGTCCTCGCCGGCGCCGCGGCGCTGGCCGTGGTGGTGAGGCTGCTGGACGCGCGCCTGCCCGTCCTCGGCGGTCGCAGCGCACTCCCGCGGGCGACGCCCGCGAGCACGCACGAGGGGATCAGGCCGGGCGGCGGCGCCAGGCCTCGGTCTCGGCGAGGGCGTTGAAGGTGAAGACGTGCACCCCGGCCAGCAGGCTGTCCGGGTCCGCCAGGTGCGGCGCGAGCTCGCGCAGCAGCGCGTCGGGCCGGTAGCCGCGCGGGTCGAGCAGCCGCAGCACCGCGCCCTGCTGCTTCACCGCGAAGCGCGCCGCCTCCCCCAGCCCGAGGCGGGCGGAGATGCGCAGCAGCTTCTGCGTCGGGACCGCTCCGGCCACGCCGACGTGCACGGGGAGGGCGACCCCGCGGTCGGCGAGCCCGCGGGCCCAGGCCACCACGGGCGCGGCGTCGAAGGCCATCTGCGTGACGACGTGGGTGGCCAGGGCCGCCTTTGCCACCAGGGCGCGGGTGGCGGCCTCGGGGTCCACCCCGGGGATGCCGCCCGGGTGACCGGCGACGCCGGTGCTGCGGAAGGGCGCGCCGAGCTCGGCCAGCGCCTCCAGCACCTCGAGGGCGTCGGCGAAGGCGCTCGGCTCCGGGGCGGGGTCCCCTCCCACCACGAAGGCGCCCTCGACCCCCGCGCTGCGGCAGCGGTCGACCACCTCGGCCAGGTGCGCGCGGCTGCGCAGCAGCCGCGCCGACAGGTGGGGCGCCACGGAGCACCCGCGGGCGGCCAGCTGCTCGGCGACCGCGAGGGTCGCGTCCTGCCCGCGCGCCGGGGAGGCCGTGACGCTCAGCGGCGTGCTCCTCGGGACGTGGGCGACCACGGCGTCCACGACCCCCGGCAGCGGGACGACCTCGTAGCTCCAGCAGGCGACGTCGTGGCCCCGCTGGTGCAGGGACGAGGTCACCGCGCCGGCGGTGGGTGCGGGGGCCGCCGCGGAGGCCGGCTCGGTGGTGGTCACGGCGTGCCTCCTCAGCACTCGACGACGTTGAGCGCGAGACCGCCGCGGGCGGTCTCCTTGTACTTGTCCTTCATGTCAGCGCCGGTCTCGCGCATGGTCTTGATCGCCTTGTCCAGCGGCACGTGGTGGGCGCCGTCGCCGCGCACGGCCATCCGCGCCGCGGTGATGGCCTTGACCGACCCGACGGCGTTGCGCTCGATGCACGGGATCTGCACCAGCCCGCCGACGGGGTCGCAGGTCAGCCCGAGGTTGTGCTCGATGCCGATCTCGGCGGCGTTCTCCACCTGCAGCGGGTTGCCGCCGATGACCTCGGCGAGCCCCGCGGCCGCCATCGAGCAGGCCGAGCCGACCTCGCCCTGGCAGCCGACCTCGGCCCCGGAGATGGACGCGTTGAGCTTGAACAGCATGCCGATCGCGCCCGCGGTGAGCAGGAAGCGCACCACGCCGTCGTCGTCGGCGCCCTCCACGAAGCGCTCGTAGTAGTGCAGGACCGCGGGGATGATCCCCGCTGCGCCGTTGGTGGGGGCCGTCACCACGCGCCCCCCGGCGGCGTTCTCCTCGTTGACGGCGAGCGCGTAGAGGGTGACCCACTCCAGGGCGCGCAGCGGGTCGCGCTCGTCGGCGTCGGTCTCCAGGCGCTGCTTGAGGGCGGCGGCGCGCCGGCGCACCCTCAGCCCGCCCGGCAGCACCCCGGTGGTCCCGGTGCCGTGCGCCACGCACTCCTGCATCACCGACCAGATGTGCAGCAGGCCCTCGCGGACCTCGGCCTCGGTGCGCCACGAGAGCTCGTTGGCCAGCATGACGTCGCTGATGCGCAGCCCCGTGCGCTCCGTGATGGCGAGCAGCTCCAGGCCGGTGCTGAACGGGTGCGCCACCGGAGTGGAGTCGGGCACCAGCTGCGGCCGGCCCGCCTCGTCCTCGTCGAGGACGAAGCCGCCCCCCACGGAGTAGTAGTGGCGCTCCTCGAGCACCTGCCCCTGGGCGTCCAGAGCCTGGAAGAGCATGCCGTTGCTGTGGAAGCCGAGCCGCTTGCGGCGGTGCAGGACCACGTCCTCGTCGACGTCGAACGGCAGGACGGGGCCGCCCTCACCACCGAGGCGGAGCAGCCCCTCCTCGCGCGCCCGCTGGACCAGCGGTGCGGCGGCCACGGGGTCGACGAGGTGGGGCTGCTCCCCCGACAGGCCCAGCACCACCGCGCCCAGGCTGCCGTGGCCGTGGCCGGTGGCGCCCAGGGAGCCGAAGAGCTCGCAGCGCACCCGGGCGGTCCGGCCCAGGAGCCCGGAGGAGCGCAGGCGCTCCACGAAGGTCCACGCGGCCTTCATGGGTCCGACGGTGTGCGAGCTGGAGGGTCCGATGCCGACCTTGAAGAGGTCGAAGACGGACAGGCTCACCGCCGGGTCCGCGGCATCTCGGCGTCGACCCGCGGGGTGCGGGAGGAGCTGCTGCAGGACGTCCCAGGCGCCGGGGCGCCGGGGACGGCACCACCGGGGTCGGTCGAGGAGGCGCAGACGGTGGTCATCGGCTCGTCTCCGAGGTCTCGTCGGGGTCCTGGCTGGTGGTCGTCGGAGAGGGCGCCCGCCACGAGCACGAGCGCGCCGCAGGGGCGACCTGCTCCGGGCCCTGCACCTGGACACCTCCTCCCGGCCGGCCCGCCCGCCGGGACGGGTGGCCCGCGCCGTCGCGGAACCGCTGGGCCCGCAGGATCCCACCTCCACGACGCTCCCCGACGAGGAGGGCCACGACGAGGTGGTGGTGGGCACCGCCAGCCCCGTGACGCCCGTCCCGGGCGGCGGTCGGTCCCCTGTCGACCGCCGTGCTCGTGCAGGACGCCCTGGACGCTGCCCGCTGCGCGTCCGCGACGCCCAGCGGGCCGAGCTCACGAGGTGGGTGAGGGCGACGCGGCGGCGGCCAGGTCGAGCACGGCGTCGCACAGGGCCACGCCCTCGCGGCGGTGGGTGAGCAGCAGCACGCCCGGCCGCTCCGCGCCCCCGTCGTCGTCCTGCTCACCGAGCAGGTCGGCCACCAGCGCCTGCGCCGTCGGCTCGTCCAGTCCCTCGGTGGGCTCGTCGAGGACCAGGACGCCGGGGCGGGGCAGCAGCGCCCGCGCCGCCGCCAGCCGGCGGCGCTCACCACCGCTGACGGTCGAGCCGCCGTCCCCGAGCCAGGTGTCCAGCCCCTCCGGCAGCCGCGCGAGCCAGTCGCCGAGCCGGACCCGGTGCAGCACGGCCACCAGCTCGGCGTCGTCCGCCCCGGGCGAGGCGAGCAGCAGGTTGGCCCGCAGGGTGGTGGCGAACAGGTGCTCGGTGGCCTCGCTGACCAGCCCGACCCGGCGCCGCACGGCCGCGGCGTCGAGGTCGCGCACGTCGACGCCGCCCAGCTCCACCACGCCCCCGCGGGGGTCGAGCAGGCGGGCGACCACGGCGCCCAGGGTCGACTTGCCCGAGCCCGACGGCCCCAGCACCGCCACCCGCTCACCGAGGGCGAGGTCGAGGTCGAGCCCGTCGAGCGCCGGGGGCCGGTCGGGGTCCCACCCGGCCACCAGGCCGCGCACCGACAGCGGGGCGCGGGCGGGGACGTCGGCGCGCAGGCCGGCCCGCTCCGTCACGGAGGGGGGCTGGTCGGCGACCGCCGCCAGACGGCGCACGGCGGCCCGGGAGCGCTCGCGCGCCACGGCGGCGTCGACGAGCCCGAGCACCGGCTCCCCGAGCGCGAGCACGACGAGGACGACGACGGCCGCACCCTCCGCGCCCAGCGCGCCGCCCGCGACGCCGGCCAGCGCCCCCAGCGCCGCGCCCACCACGGCCAGGCCCGTGCCGGCGTGGGCGAGCGTCGTGGCGGTGCCGGAGGCTCCGGCGGCGCGCACCTCGGCGGCGGCGAGGTCGCGCCCGCGCGAGCGGGGCACGGCCAGGGCGGTGCCCGCGCCCGCGGTGGCGGCGCGGGCGGCCAGCTCGTCGACGGCGTCGACGGTCTCCACGGCGGCGTCGGCCAGCGCCGCGCGCTCGGCGGCGAGCCGCTCGTCGCTGGCCCGGGCGGCCCGGGCCGCGAGCGCCGGCGCCGCGACGGCCGCGACCGCCAGGCCTGGCGCGGCGCCCAGGGCCGCCAGCGGGTCGAGCAGGGCCAGTGCGACCAGCACCACACCGGCGGCGGCCAGTGCGGCGGCGGCGGGCAGCCGCCCGCGCAGCAGCCCGTCGAGGCGGGCGTCCACGTCACCGACCAGCCGCGTGAGCAGGTCCCCGCGGCGCAGCAGGCCGGGCCCGGGCACGCGCGGGACGAGGTCGGCGAGCACCGCCGAGCGCCAGCCGGCCAGGCGGCGCAGGGCGACCTCGTGGGAGGCGAGGCGCTCGAGGTAGCGCAGCAGCGGGCGGGCCACGGCGCTGCCGCGCACGGTGACGACCGCCGCGGACAGGGTCAGCACGGGTGGCAGCTCGGAGGCGCGGACGAGCAGCCAGGTCGCGGCGGCCGTCAGGGCGGCGCCGGCGAGCCAGGAGGCGGCGCCCAGGGCGACGGCGGTGCCGGGACGGCGGCCGGCCGCGCGGAAGCGCCTCCCCCACCAGCCGACCCGCTGCGCCTCGTCGCCGCGGGTCCCTCCCTCCCCGCCGTGGTCGTGGTCCCCCGCACGCGGGAGGTGCCCCGAGATCGGCCACCCCGTGGACGGTTCGTCGCGGGCGGCCAGGGGCTGCGTCGAGGTGGCCGGGCTCGTCGGGGGCGCCGAAGGCGTCGGAGGCGTGACCTCGACGGTCCTGTCCACGGCGGCCAGCAGCGCTGGCCGGTGGGCGGCGACGAGCACGGCGCTGCCGGCGTCAGCGGCAGCGCGCAGCGCGGCCACCACCCGCTCCTCGGAGGCGGGGTCGAGGTGGGCGGTCGGCTCGTCGAGCAGCAGCACCACCGGGCGGCGCTGCGCCGCGCGCAGCACCCGGGCCAGCGCCAGGCGCTGGCGCTGCCCGGTGGAGAGACCCTGCGCCCGCTCACCGATCGGCGTGCCCAGTCCCACGGGCAGCGCCTCGACCTCGGAGCGCAGACCGACCAGGTCGAGCGCCGTCAGGAGCTCGGCACCGCTCGGGGCGGTCCCAGAGGTCGGGGCGGTCGCCGAGGCCGGGGAGCGCTCGCCGTCGTCGTCCTGGTCCTCCTCCAGCTCCTCGTCGAGCAGGAGCGCGTCGCGGACGGTGCGCGCGTGGGGCAGCAGCGGGTCCTGCGTGAGGAGCAGCACCTGGCCGGTGGCCTCGACGGAGCCCGCGGTCAGGGGCTGCACGCCGGCCAGCGCCCGCAGCAGCGTGGTCTTGCCGGCGCCGGAGGGGCCCCGCAGCCCGACCAGCTCACCGCCGTCCACGGTGAGGGCGTCGAGGGCCAGGGCGTCGACGGAGCGGCCCGCGTGCCGCACCCGGAGCGCGGAGCCGCTCACGGACGGTGTCCCACCGGTGACGCCGGTGGCCGACCGACCACGATCACGGCGGGAGGTGGCGGGCAGGGGGGCGGCCAGGACGGCGTCGACCTCCTCCACCACGGCGGCGGCGTCGGCGGAGGCGTGGAAGCGGGCTCCCACCTCGCGCAGCGGCCGGTAGGCCTCCGGCGCCAGGAGGATCACGAGCAGCGCCGGCGCCAGCGGCATGGTGCCCGCGGCCACCCGCAGGCCCGTCTCCACCGCCACCAGGCCCACCGAGAGGGTGCCCACCAGGTCGAGGGCGGTGGAGGACAGGAAGGCCACGCGCAGCACGCGCAGGGTCGCCTCGCGGTGGCGCTCGGTGGTCGCGGCGACCTCGCCGACCTGGCGCTCGGCGCGCCCGTGCACCCGCAGCAGCGCCAGGCCGCGCACGACGTCGAGGAAGTGCCCCGCCAGCCGCGCCCCCTCGACCACGCGCTCGGCGGCGCGGCGCTGGGTGGCCCAGCCGATGAGGACCGCGAACAGCGGCACCAGCGGCAGCGTCACCAGCACGAGCAGCGCCGAGCGCCAGTCGACCGCCAGCAGCACCAGCACGACCACCGGCGGCAGGAGGACGCCGACCACGAGGGAGGGCAGGTAGCCGGAGAACCACGGCCGCAGCGCGTCCAGCCCGGCGGCCGCGCCGCCGGAGCTCGCGCCGGGTCCGCTGGTGGCGGCCACGAGCGCGCGCAGGCGCCCGGCGCCGTGGGAGGCCACCCACGCCGGTCCGCGCTGCAGAGCGGCCTCGAGCACCCGGGACCGCAGCTCCTCCACGGCCAGCGACCCCGCGCGCGCGGCGAGCACGGACTCGGCGCGCGCGAGCAGCGCGCGGGCGGCGAAGGCCACCGCCAGCACCGCCAGCGGCAGCCCCGCCCCGCCCAGCGCCCCGCCCAGCCCTGACCCGTCCAGCCAGGCAGGCAGGCCGTACCCGGCCGGGGAGGGCGTGGCCCCCTCGCGGGCGGTGACCACCAGGGAGACGACGACGCCGGTGGCGGCGGCGGCCACGAGCAGCGTGACCAGCACCTGCGCCGCGCCGACCGCCACGAGCCCGGCCACGGGCCGGCGCGCGGCCCGGGCGTGGCGCAGCAGCCGCGGGTCGACGGGCCCGCGCGGGGGCCTGCGCCCGCTCACGGCAGCACCGCCTCGGCGTCCGCCACGGCGGCCGGCACGGCGCAGCTCACGCGGTGGCGACCCGCTCGCTGGCGACGCGGCGGCGGAACACCCAGTAGGACCACACCTGGTAGACCACCACACCCGGCACGGCCACCGCACCGAAGGCCGTGATGAGGCCCAGCGCGGCGGGCGTGGCCGCCGCCTGCTCGCGGGTCAGGGACAGCGCCGGGTCCAGCGTGCTGGGCAGCACGACGTCCCCGTTGGCCAGCAGGACGGCGACGACGGCGCCGGCCACGAGCAGCGAGGCGAGGGTGAAGGCGACGCCCTCGCGGCGCACCCGCACCGCGGCGGCCACCGCGACCGCGGCCGCGGCGACGAGCACCCCCACCGCGGTGGTGGCCGCGTCCACCCCGCCGGAGGACCCGGCGGCACCGGTCAGCCCGGTCGCGGCCACGGCGGCGCCCAGCGCCGCCACCCCGGCCGTGGCGCCGGCGGCCACCCGGTGGGCGCGGGCGCGGACCGGGCCGGTGGTGCGCAGCGCCAGGAAGCACGCGCCGATGAGCACGGACAGGACCAGCGCGGCCAGGGCGCCGACGGCGGCCTCGACGGTCAGCAGCGGCGCGACGGTGCGGGCGAGCCCGGCCGCCAGGCCCGGCTCGGCCACCACCTCGCCGTCGGCGCCGAGCGCGAGGCCGCGCACGAACACCGACAGCAGCGCGCCCCACAGGGCGACGACGCCGGCCGAGCACAGGGCGAGCACCACCTCGCAGCGGCGGCGCCAGCGGGCGTCGGAGTGCTTGGCGCGGAACTCCAGGGCCACGCCGCGCCCCGCCAGGAGCAGCAGGACGGCGACCATGGGCAGGTAGGTGCCCGACAGCAGGGAGGCGTACCAGGCCGGGAAGGCGGCGTAGGTCACGCCGATGGCCGCCACGAGCCAGACCTCGTTGCCGTCCCAGAACGGGCCGATGGTCCTCAGGGCGGCGCCGCGCTCGTGCTCGTCGCGGCCCACGAGGGGCGCGAGCAGGCCGACGCCGAAGTCGAAGCCCTCCAGGGTGAAGAACAGCACCCAGCACAGGACGACGACGGCGAACCAGACGGTGACGAGGTCCACGGCTCAGCTCTCTCGGATCGACGGGGTGGTCAGCGGGTGTCGGGGGGCCATCGGGTCAGTAGCTCGGGACGGCCGTGCGCTGGGGGGCCGCCGCGGCGGGCCGGGGCTCGCCCCCGGCGGGCTCGTCCTCGCCGTCGTCGCCGTCGTCGCCGTCGTCGAGGCCGGGCAGGGCCACGACGGGCCGCGAGGCGGGGTCGGCGAGGTCCTGGGTGACCAGGTGGCGGACCAGGCGCAGCCACACCACGGCGAGCACGCCGTAGACGGCGGTGAAGGCGGCCAGGCTCGCCCACGCCTCACCGGCGGTCAGGCCCGGCGAGACGCCGTCGCGGGTGAGGGTCAGGCCGAAGGCCAGCCACGGCTGGCGGGCGGTCTCGGTGAAGACCCAACCCGCGGTGCCGGCGGCGGCGGGCAGCAGCGGCAGCGTGGGCAGCACCCGCAGCGAGAGCTGCACCAGCGGGCGCGGGAAGAGGCGCTGGCCCATGAAGGGCAGGGCGCTGGCCTTCGGCTCGCGCGGGTCGAGGCCCTTGCGGGTGAGCCACAGGTACACGCCTGCGACGAGCGCGGCGAGCAGGCCGATGGTGATCATCGCGCGGAAGGACCAGTAGGCCAGCGGGATGACCGGCACGTAGGAGCCGGGGCCGTACTGCTCGACGTACTGGGCCTGCAGGTCGTCGATGCCCTGGACCGTGGAGCCGAGGTCACCGGTGGCCAGGAAGGAGAGCAGGTAGGGCAGCTCGATGCTGAAGACCGGGCGCGAGCCGTCGAGGCTGCCGATCGTCAGGATGCTGAAGGGCGCGCCGGTGGTGGTGGTGTAGAGCGCCTCGGCAGCGGCCATCTTCATCGGCTGCACCGAGGTCATGACCTTGCCCAGCACGTCACCGGTGAGCGCGGTGGCCAGGCCGCCGGCCACGGTGGTCCACGCGCCGAGGCGGGCGAGGCCGGCGAAGGCGCGCTGGTCGGGGTCCTCGGACCGGACCCTGGCGCCGGCCCGGGGCGTCCAGGAGGCGGTCCAGCGGCGCCACGAGCCGACGGAGAGCAGCAGCGCGCCGCCGAGCATCGCGGCGCCGGCGATGGTGTGCGGGAAGGTGGCCAGCAGCACCGGGTTGGTCATGAGCTCGGCGAAGCTGGTCAGCTGGGCGCGGCCGGTGACGGGGTCCAGGCCGTAGGCCACCGGGTGCTGCATGAAGGAGTTGGCGCCGAGGATGACGTAGGCGCTGATGAGCGTGCCGACGGCGACCACCCAGATGGTCGCGAGGTGGACGAGGCGGGGCAGGCGGTCCCAGCCGAAGAACCACAGGCCCAGGAAGGTCGCCTCGAGGAAGAAGGCGAGCATGCCCTCGATGGCCAGGGTGGGGCCGAAGACGTCGCCGTAGAAGCGCGCGAAGGCGCTCCAGCCCATGCCGAACTGGAACTCCTGCACCAGGCCGGTGACGACGCCGACGGCGAAGGTGACCAGGAGCAGCTTGCCGACGAGCAGCGTGGAGCGCCGCAGCCGCTGGGCGCGCTCGGGGTCCTTGGTGAGCACCGAGGCGGTCTGCAGGCCGGCGGTGAGGCTGGCCAGGCTGATCGACAGCGGCACGAACAGGTAGTGGTAGATCGTCACGACGGCGAACTGGAGGCGGGTGATGTCCACGACGTCCACGGCCTCAATACTACGTCGCGTAGTACTGGGTCTCGTAGTACGCAGCATGTCGTACTGCTCACAGGCAGCGGTTAGGATCTCGGTGTGGCAGCAGCAGGGACGGCGGGCAGCGGCAGGGCCGCGGGCCCCGTGGGCGGTGCGCTCGAGCGCGACGTCATGGCGCGCCTGTGGGCCGCTGAGCAGCCGCTGACCGTGCGCCAGGTCCACGAGGAGCTGCGCGCCACCGGCGGCGACCTCGCGTACACGACCGTCATGACCGTGCTCGACAGGCTGGCCAAGAAGGGCGTCGTGCGCCAGGAGCGCGACGGCCGCGCCTTCCGCTACTCCCCCGCCCAGACGCGCGAGGAGCTCACCGCCGCCCTCATGCTCGAGGCGCTCGGTTCCGCGCCCGACCCCTCCGCGCGCGACGCCGCGCTCGTCCACTTCGTCGGACGCGTCGGCCCCCAGGGCCTGGCGGCGCTGCGCGCCGCCCTCGACGCCGCCGGCTGACAGCCCCCGCACCCGGCCGCGGCCGTGACCGCCTTCGTGCTGGGGCTGCTCGGCCTGGTGCTCTCCCTCGTCGTCCCCGCACCGCTGGCCCGGGCACGCTGGGCGCGGGCCACGCCCACGGCGTCGGTCGTGCTGTGGCAGGCCGTGGTGCTCGCCTCGGTGCTCAGCGCCGTCGGCGTCGTCCTCATCGCCCCCGAGGAGATCAGCAGGGCGCTGCGCGCGGGCCCCACCGCAGCGGCGTGGGGCCTGCTGGGCGCCCTGGCGGTGGCGCTGCTCATCGTGACCCGGCTCGTGGTCAGCCTGGTCGGGGTGATGCGGCGCTCGGCCGCGCGCCGCGCGCGCCACCGCGAGCTGCTCGACCTGCTCGACGACGCCGAGCGCAGCGCCGCGCTGGCCGGGGACCTCACCCGCGCCGACCCGGCCGGCGACGGCCCCGGTGTCGACGACGAGCTCGGCGCCGCCGTCCGCCGCGAGCTGCGCGTGCTGGGGGCGCCGCTGCCGCTGGCCTACGGGCTGCCCGGGCGCAGCCCGCGCGTGGTGGTCAGCGACGGCGCGCTGCGCCTGCTCGACACCGCGCAGCTGCGCGCCGTGCTCGCCCACGAGCAGGCCCACCTCGACGCCCGGCACGACGTGGTGCTGGAGTCCTTCGCCGCCTTCCACCGCGCGGTCCCCCGCCCGCTGCGCAACGAGCGGGCGCTGGGCGCGGTGGAGCTGCTGCTGGAGGCCGCCGCCGACGACGCCGCGCGCCGCCGCTGCGGGACGGCCCCGGTGCGCTCGGCGCTGGAGCTGCTGGGCGCCGCCGTCGACCCGGGCGTGGGGGCGCTGGCCGCCGCGGACGCCGAGGCGGGCCGCTCTCCCGACGAGGACGCCGCCACCGACCAGCGCCGCCTGCGCCTGCAGCGGCTCCAGGACGCACCGGCGCCCCGCTGGCGCTCCGCGGGCGTGCTCGCGCTGGCCGCCGGTGTGCTGGTGCTGCCCCCCGTGGTGCTCGTGCTGCCCTGGCTCACCGACGCGCTGGTCGCCCTGCCCCTCCCCTGACCGTGGTCGTGGGCGTGGGCAGCACCACCCGCCGTGATCATGGGCGTCCGCCACCAGCTCCCGCCGTGATCATGGGCGTTCGGCCACCGGTGGGGTGCCCCCGGTCCGGAGCGCCACGCGCCGCAGCCGCGCAGGATGGGGCCCGTGAGCGCGAGCCCCGCCAGCACCCCCGCCCCGCGCCGGTGGGTGGGCACCAGCTGGAAGATGACCAAGACCCGTGCGGAGGGGGCCGCGTGGGCCCGGGCGCTCGCCGCCGCGGCCGCCGAGCGCGGCGGTGAGGCCGCGTGGGCAGGCGTCCAGCCCTTCGTGGTGCCGCCGGCCACCGCCCTCAGCCAGGTGGCCGAGGCGCTGGACGCCCCCGGCACCCGGCGGGTGCTGGTGGGCGCGCAGGACGCGCACTGGGAGGACTCCGGGGCCTGGACCGGCGAGCTGTCGGTGCCGCAGCTGGCCGACGCCGGCGCGCAGCTCGTCGAGCTGGGCCACTCCGAGCGCCGCGAGCACTTCGCCGAGACCGACGAGCGGGTGGCCCTGAAGGTGTCCGCGGTGCTGCGCCACGGCCTGCTGCCGCTGGTCTGCGTGGGCGAGACGGCGCAGCAGCGCGCCGCAGGCCGCTCGGCCGACGTCGTCCTGACCCAGGCCCGGGCGGCCCTGGACGCGGCGGGCGGGCAGCGGTGCGTGCTGGCCTACGAGCCGGTGTGGGCGATCGGGGAGGGCGGGCGCGAGGCGCGGCCGGAGGAGGTGGCGCCGGTGGTCGACGCGCTGGCGGGACTCGTCCGCGAGCGCGGTGGGGACCCGGCGCGCCACCCGGTGCTCTACGGCGGGTCGGTGACCGTGCAGGGCGCTCCCGGCGTGCTGGCGGTGCCCGGCGTCGACGGGCTGTTCGTGGGGCGCACGGCCTGGCGCGCGGAGGGCTTCACCGCGCTGCTCGACCTCGCCGCCGGCTGAGCCGCGCCCGAGCACGCCGGCGAGCGCGGTCAGCTCCGCGGGTGGGGGCTGTCAGCCGTGGACGGACACCACGCGCAGGTCGGCGTCCAGCACCACGGCCCCGCCGGTGGCGCCGGGCTCGAGGTGGCCGCGGTCGTCCCGTCCGAGCAGCGCCGCCGGCGTCGACGTCACCGCCGCCAGCACGTCCTCGAAGGGCAGGCCCGCCGCCACCGCCTGCCGCACCGCGGCGTCGAGCGTGAGCGTGCTCCCGGCGATCGCCCCGGGCGACCCGTCGTCCCCCACCAGCCGCGCCACGTCGCCGACCACGCGGACCACCAGCCCGCCCAAGTCGTAGCGCCCGTCGCCGCAGCCGGCGGCGGCCATGGCGTCGGTGACCAGCACCCACCGGCCGCGCCCGGCGGCGCGCGCGGCGTGCGCGAGGACGAGGGGGTGCAGGTGCACCCCGTCGGCGACGAGCTCCACCACCACGCGCTCGTCGTCCAGCAGCGCCAGCACGGGGCCGGGCTCGCGGTGGTGCACCGGGGGCATGGCGTTGAACAGGTGCGTCGCCAGGCGCGCTCCCGCGTCGACGGCGGCGGTGGCGGTGACCGCGTCCGCGTCCGTGTGCCCGACCGCTGCCAGCACCCCGGCCCGCACCAGCTGCCGCACGGCGGCCAGGCCGCCCGGCAGCTCCGGCGCGAGGGTGACCACGACGACCGCTCCGGTGGCGAGCAGCGCCTCGACGTCGCCGGGCTCCGGGACCCGCAGCAGCGCCGGCGCGTGCGCTCCCGCGCGGGCGGGACTGAGCCACGGCCCCTCCAGGTGCACCCCGGCCAGCTCACCGGCGCGCACCAGCGGCTCCAGCGCCGCGGCCACCGCCGCCAGCTCGGGCACGGGCCGCGTGACGAGCGAGGCGACCAGCGTGGTGGTGCCGTGGGCGCGGTGGGCGGCGGCGACCGTCCGTGCCGCGGCCACCTCGCCCGCCGGGTCTCCCCCGGCGGCGCCGAAGGCGGCCCCTCCCCCGCCGTGGCAGTGGAGGTCGGTGAAGCCCGGCACCACGCGGTGCCCGCGCTCCTCGCGGTCGGCCGGCGGCGCAGGGGACGGTGCCGCCCCGACGGCGGTCACGCGCCCGCCGGCCAGGTGGACCCAGCCGTCGGGGAGGACGCGGCGCCCGGTGTGGACCTCACCGCGCAGGAGCACGGGCGCCGTCGTCGGCGTCGTCCCGGTCATCCCCCCACTGTGGTGGCACCGGGCTCGACGGGCAGCCAGAGCTCGCACGTGGCGGTGGTCCAGCCCTCGTCGTGCTCCAGCACGGCCAGCAGCTCCGGCCCCGGCCGCAGGCGCCAGCTGCTGGAGGGGAACCACTGCGTGGCGGTGTCCGCCCACAGCTGCTGCAGCGCCGCCGGGTGCGGTCCGGAGCTGCGGAAGACCGCCCACGCGCCGGCTCTCACCTCGATGACGTCCAGGCCGTCCGGCACGGCCGTGGTGGCCTGCACCGCGACGCCGTGGAGGTGGGTGAGCTCGGAGCCCTCGGCGCGGTCGGGGTCGAGGTCGTCGCTGACGGCGAGGAGCCCCGCGGGCTCGGTGTCGCTGAGCGCCTTCAGCCGCGCGTGCTCCTCGGCGGGGATGGACGCGACGTGCGCGGCGATGTGCGGGTTGGTGCCGTGGTGGAGCAGCGGCACGCGGGCGGCGTGGCCGACCAGGCGGAAGGCGGGCTGGTCGATGATGCGGACGTCCACGGGAGTGCTTCCTCTCACGGTCAGGTGGAACGAGATGCGGGGCTGGGCGGTGACGGGTCCGCCCTCGCGGCGGACCTGCCCCGGGGGCGCGCCGTGCACGGCGGCGAACGCCCGCCCGAAGGCCTCGGCGGAGCCGTAGCCGTGGCGGACGGCGATGGCCAGCAGGTCGTCGTCGGTGGTGAGGACGTCGACGGCGGCCGCGCTGAGCCGCCGCCGCCGCACGTACTCCGACAGCGGCGTGCCGGCCAGGGAGGAGAACATCCGCCTCAGGTGGTGCTCGGTGGTGCCGAGCGACCTGGCGAGGCCGGCCACGTCCAGGTCGCCGGACCCGTCGACGGCGGGACCGTCGGCCAGGAGCAGCTCCACCCGCTCGACGAGCTGGTTCAGGACGTCGATCACGTCGTCTCCTCCACGAGCTCGAGCCTGCTGCACGCCGCGGCCCCGGCGCCCGACACCTGCGGCCCGTTCCGGTCAGGTCTGGCGGTGACCGCACCCGTGCCCGCACGGTGACCTCGACAGGGCACGGCGTCGGGACCCGCCCCGGCGGGGGCAGGCCTCCGTGGCGAGGTCGCGGCCAGCAGCCCCCCGTGGGGCGCGGATCAGCAGCGGCAGGTGCTGCGGCGTACGGGGACGTCGGGCGGCGGGCCCTCGTCGGACCCGGGTGGACCTGGCACGGCCGGGGCGCCCGGCGCTTCGTCGCGCAACCGGGGCGACTCGGTGCCGCGCTCCGGTGGCTCGGTGCCCTGCTCCGGCGGCTCGGTGCGCTGCTCCGGCGGACCAGGGCGGCCGCTGCCCCCCGATGGCGCAGGCCGCCAGTGCCGTGGCGCGTCGTGGAGGGGGTGTGCCGGATCGCTGGGCAGGGCCGTGAGCAGCAGCAGCTGTTCCACCCGCCGCGCTGCACCGTCGGCGAGCGCCCGCCGAGGGTTCAGCAGCCACCTCTGGAGCGGGTCGATGCTCGCGGGCGGACGCACCTGGGGCACGCCGCCGACCGTGCGCACCGCCCACACCCCCACGGTGACCAGCAGGTGGTGGCGCCCGCACAGCAGCACGCACTGGTCGACGTCGGTGGGACCGCCGGCCGCCCACTCGGTGATGTGGTGCGCCTCCCACCACCCCGGCGGGGAGGTGCACCCCGGTATCACGCAGCCGCCGTCGCGGGCCAGCACGGCCCGGCGCTGCGCCGGGGTGAACAGGCGCACGCTGCGGCCGAGCGCCAGGGCAGCGGCCGAGGGTCCCTGGCAGGAGAGCGTCACCGTGTGCACCACCGCGCTGCAGGCGAGGTGGCGCAGCGCCGTGGTCGTCAGCGGCCTGCGCGTGGTCTCGCAGGTCGCCTGCCCGGCGCCGGGGACGGCACCCAGCTGCTCGGCGGTGGCGGTGACGATGACCCGCGGGGGCTCGCCGCCGCGGGTCTCGTCCGCGCTGCGCCCCTGGCGCACGAGCAGTCCGAGGGCGTCCGCGCGGCGCTGCGGGGCCGTGCGCTCGTCCCGCACGGCCACCCCGGCGCCGTCCCGGGTGCTCCGAACGCGTCTCGTGCCGCCGCTGCCGCCGCTGCCGCCGCTGCCGCCGCCCTCGGTGCCGTCCAGGTCGGGCGGGGGCGCGTCCTCGGCCCCAGCGGGACCACCGGGCTCGTCGTCGGAGTCTCCGGCCAGCGGCGCGCGCACGGTCGGGTCCGGCTTGGCCAGGTGGTCGATGGCGGCCTTGAGCTCCGCGCCCGTCACCGCGTCGAGGTGGCCGCGCACGTCGACCGAGCCGTCCTCGTGCACGGTGAGGTGCAGGTAGCGCCTGTCGATGGCGTCGGGGTCGAAGCCGCGGTCCGCACGGGCGGGGTCCAGCTTCTGCGCCAGGACCTCGCAGGCGATGACGGCCTCGGGGTGGGTCAGACCTGGCAGGGTCGCGGCCATGAGGGCGTCGGCCTCGGCGCCGTGGGCGCGCTGGACGCGCCGCGGCAGCGACTCCAGGGTGCGCCGGGCCAGGGCCGCGACGTCGGTGGAGACGCGCCCGGCGGCGTGCTCGGCGCCGAGGCGGCCCAGGCCCTCCCCCGCCAGGGGGGAGGAGACACCGACGGCGCGCTCGGCGTCGAGGTCGACGCCCAGCTCGGCCGCAGGCCCACCACCGACGTCACCGTCGACGGGACCGTCCTCCTCGGTCGCACCGCGGGCGCTGTCAGCGCTCCTACCCGCGAGGAGGGGCAGCGGGCGCACAGGGGCCGTCAGGGCCTTGGCGAGGTGGACCTCCGCGCTGGCGCGGCGGGCGTCGACCCCGGTGTGGGTGAGCAGCAGGTCAGTGGGTGAGGTGGCCCCGAGGGCGGTGAGGTCCTCGGGGGTGAAGCTGGCGGTGAGGCGCAGGAGGACGGCGTCGACGACGTGGCGCAGCCGGGCCGTCTCCTGCAGTGCCTGCACGCGCTGGTGCGGACCGGTCGAGGCGAGGTGGAGGGCGGCCCGCGCGGCCTCGTCGGCGCCGGTGCGCGCACCGGTCAGCGCGGCGGCCAGGGGGCCGGTCAGCGGCAGCGGGGGGTGGTCGGCCGGAGGGTCGGCACCACGGGCCTGCTCCGGGTCGGCGCCGAGCGCCCCGGGAGCCAGCGGATGAGCCACCCACCCCTGATCGCTGGGGCCACCGCCCAGCGCGCCGACGTCGCCCTCGTGCGGCGCCTCGGTGGCCCTCCAGGTCATGCCGCTGACGCTAGGCGCGACCTCCGACACTCGAACACCTGTGCAACCGTCCTGCGCAAGACCATGATCAGTGCATCTCGAGGTTCGCCCGTCCGGAGCAACCACCTCGGCTGGCCGTGCGAGAACCACCGCGGCAGTGGACGTCCTCGTCCAGCGGGTGGGGTCGGCGAGGGGGTGCGCCCCTGGTCGACCCGGGGCACGACCGAGGGCGTGGCTGCCGGACCTGCCGGGTAGGGGCCCCGCATGTCGATGGACGCCCCCTTCTCCCCCACCCTCGACGCCGGGCCGACCGGCCCCGGCGCCGACCAGCAGGACCCGGCCCGGGCCGAGGCCACCGAGGACGAGCTGCGCCGCCCCGAGGACGGCGCCGTCGGCGAGGACGCGCTCGACGCGGCCCTGGAGGACCGCGAGGAGCCGACCTTCCGCCCGCCCCGGCCCTGAGCGGCCGGCGGTGGCGGCGCACGAGAGCGCGCCGCCACCGCGCCGCCACCGGGCGGCTGTCGGTGGCGGCACCGATGCTGGGTGGGTGTTCCTCTTCTCCAGCAACCGGGCCGGGTGCCTGGGGTCGCTGGTCATCTCCCTCGTGGTGACGCTGCTCCTCGTGGCCGCGCTGACGCTGCTGTGACGGCACCCGCGCAGCCCGCTCCGCCCGCCCGGCCACGGCGCCTGCTCGACGTCCGCACGGTCTACGCCGAGCCCGCCGCCCTGGCGCTGCCCCGCGGCCAGCAGGTGGTCGAGCGCTGGCCCGGCGCCGAGGTGGTCGAGGTCGCCTCCGCCCTGCGCATCCCGCAGGTGCACGGCGACGACGCCAGCGTGGAGCGCTGGGTGCGCACCAAGACCGAGGTGCTCGCGCTCGGCGTCCGCAGGTCCCTGACCGCCCGCAAGAACGACAGGTCGGCCAACTGGATCGCGCCGTCGCTGTCCAACGGGTGCGCCATGGCGTGCGCCTACTGCTACGTGCCGCGGCACAAGGGCTACGCCAACCCCATCACCGTCTACGCCAACAGCGACGACGTCGTCGGCTACCTGCAGCGCCACGTCGCCCGCCAGGGCGTCAAGCCCGGACCGGACCAGTGCGACCCGGCCGCGTGGGTCTACGACATCGGGGAGAACTCCGACGCCAGCGTCGACGCGGTCGTCTCCGACAACGTGCGCGACCTCGTGCGCGCCTTCGCCGACCTGCCCACGGCCAAGGCCAGCTTCGCCACCAAGCACGTCAACCGCGAACTGCTCGGCTACGACCCGCGCGGGCGCACCCGGGTGCGCTTCTCGGTGATGCCCGAGCGGATGGCCAAGCTGGTCGACGTGCGCACCGACCCGGTGCGCGAGCGCATCGCCGCCGTCGACGACTTCGTCGACGCCGGGTACGAGGTGCACCTCAACCTCTCCCCGGTCATCGTCCACGAGGGCTGGCTCGAGGACTGGGCGGAGCTGCTGGGCCAGCTCGACGACGCCCTGTCCGAGCGGTCCAAGGCGCAGTGCGCGGCGGAGGTCATCTTCCTCACGCACAACGCGGGGCTGCACGAGGTCAACCTCGGCTGGCACCCCAAGGGCGAGGAGGCGCTCTGGCGCCCGGACGTGCAGGAGGCCAAGCGCTCGCACAACGGCATGGAGAACGTCCGCTACCGGGCCCGGTGGAAGGCCGTGTGGGTGCAGCGCCTGCTCGACCTCGTCGCCGAGCGCACCCCGTGGCTGACCGTCCGCTACGCGTTCTGACCGCCCTCCGCAGCGCCAGGTCCCCCAGGTCGGGTCCGGCCTGGAGGACCTGACCCTGGGCTCCGCCCCGTGGGGATGGTCACAGCGGGCCGGGAGCACCGGGGGCACCGGGGAGAATGCCCGGGTGACGACCCAGCTCGACAGGCCCGCCGGCGGCTCCCCCAGCGCCGGCGCGGTCCAGGTGGCCACCCCCGACCTGCTGCGCGCCCTGCGCTCGGCCCTGGGTGCCCGCGACGGCGACGGCGTCGTCGACGCCTCCACGCGCCGCCGCGCGGAGTACACCTCCGACGCCTCCAACTACCGCGTGGTGCCGCAGGTCGTCGTCTTCCCCCGCACCGCTGACGAGCTGGGCGCCGTCGTCGACGTCGCCCGCGCCCAGCAGGTGCCGCTGACCCTGCGGGGCGCCGGCACCTCGGTGGCGGGCAACGCGTGCGGGCCCGGCATCGTCGTCGACACCTCGGTGCACCTCAACCGGGTGCTCGAGCTCGACCCCGCGAGCCAGACCGCGCTGGTCGAGCCCGGCATCGTCCTGGACGCGCTGCAGGGCCACGCGCGCCAGCACGGGCTGCGCTTCGGCCCCGACCCGAGCACCCACGCCCGCTGCACGGTCGGCGGGATGATCGGCAACGACGCCTGCGGCTCCCACGCCCTGGCCTACGGCCGCACCAGCGCCAACGTGCTCGAGCTGGACGTCGTCGACGGCCTCGGCCGCCGCTGGTCGACGACGGCGCCGCCGCCCGAGCTGGTCAGCACTTTGAGCGGGATCGCAGCCCGGAACCTGGCCCTGCTCCGCACGCAGTTCGCCACCTTCGGCCGCCAGGTCTCCGGGTACGCCCTGGAGACGCTGCTGCCCGAGCACGGCGGCCCGACCGGCGACGGCGGCCGCGGCGATGCGACCGGCTCCAACCTCGCCCGCCTGCTCACAGGCTCCGAGGGCACCCTCGCGGTCCTCACCAGCGCCCGCGTGCGCCTGGTGCGGGAGTCGCCGGCGACGGCGTTCGTCGTCCTCGGCTACCCCGACATGGCCACCGCCGCCGACCACACCCCTGCGCTGCTCGAGCACGGGCCCCTCGCGGTCGAGGGGCTGGACCGGCGCCTGGTGGAGGTGGTGCGCGCCCGCGGCGGCGACGTCGACGGCCTTCCCGACGGCGACGGCTGGCTGTTCGTGGAGGTCGGCGGCGAGAGCGACGCCGAGGCCCTCTCCGGCGCGCGAGCGCTGGTGGCGGCCTCCGGCACGCGCGAGCACGTCATCATCCCCACGCGCGCGCAGGCGCGGGCGCTGTGGCGCATCCGCGAGGACGGCGCCGGCTACGCGGGCCGCTCCCCCTCAGGCACGCCCGCGTGGCCGGGCTGGGAAGACGCCGCCGTGCCCCCGGCGCGCCTGGGCACCTACCTGCGCGACCTGCAGGCGCTCATGGGGGCCCACGGGGTCGACGGGCACGCCTACGGCCACTTCGGCGACGGCTGCATCCACATGCGCCTGGACCTGCCGCTGTCCGAGCCCGGCGGGGTGGACCGGTCCGGGGAGTTCCTGCGCGCCGCGGCGCGCCTGGTGGCCGCGCACGGCGGGTCGCTGTCCGGCGAGCACGGGGACGGCCGCGCCCGCTCGGCCCTGCTGCCCCTCATGTACGACGACGACGCGCTGCGGGCGTTCGGGGAGGTCAAGGCCGCCTTCGACCCGGCCGGGCTCCTGAACCCCGGCGTGCTCGTGGAGCCCGCGCCGCTGGAGGCCGACCTGCGCGTGCCGGCCGCGCGCACCGCCGTCGAGATCCTCCCCGCGCGGCCGCTCTCGCTCAGCTACCCGGCCGACGGCGGTGACCTCACCGCCGCCGTGCACCGCTGCGTGGGCGTCGGCAAGTGCCGCGCGGAGCCGGCGAGCGGCTCGGGCGGCGTGATGTGCCCCTCGTACATCGCCACCCGCGACGAGAAGGACTCCACCCGCGGCCGCGCCCGACTGCTGCAGGAGATGGCCAACGGCACGCTCGTCACCGACGGCTGGCGCTCGGAGGAGGTCCGCGAGTCGCTCGACCTGTGCCTGAGCTGCAAGGGCTGCTCGGTCGACTGCCCGGCCGGCGTGGACATGGCCACGTACAAGTCGGAGTTCCTCGACCACCACTACCGCGGCCGGCGGCGCCCGCTGAACCACTACGCCCTCGGCTGGCTGCCGCGCTGGACGCGCCTGGTGGCGCTCGGCCAGCCGTTGCTGCCGGCGCTGGTCAACGCCGCCGCCAGGGTCGCGCCGCTGCGGAAGGCCGGCATGAGGGCGGTGGGCATCGACCCGGGCATGGCCGTGCCGACCTTCGCCCGCCGAACCTTCCGCTCCTGGTTCCGCTCCTCCTCCCGTGATCATGGGCGATCGGCCACCCCGGCCAGCCCGGCGTCGACGGTCACCGACGTCGTCCTCTGGGTCGACACCTTCACCGACGGCTTCGACCCCCAGGTCGGCGTGGCCGCGGTGAAGCTCCTGGACCACCTGGGCTTCCGGGTGCACCTGCCCACCGCCAAGGTCTGCTGCGGACTGACCTGGGTCTCCACCGGGCAGCTGGACGGCGCGAAGCGCCAGCTGGCGGCGACCCTGGACGCCCTGGACGGCGAGCTGGCCGGCATGCCCGTGGTCGGCCTGGAGCCGAGCTGCACCGCGCTGCTGCGCGAGGACGCCTCCCGACTGCTCCCGGACGACCCGCGCGCCGCCGCCCTGCACTCCCGGGTGCGCACGGTGGCCGAGCTCATCGCCGAGCACCGCCCGGACTGGACGCCGCCGCACCTGAAGACCGCGGCCGTGGTGCAGCCGCACTGCCACCAGCACGCCGTCATGGGCTTCGGCGCCGACGCCGCGCTGCTGGCCCGCGCCGGCGTCGACGCCACGCAGCTCGGCGGCTGCTGCGGGCTGGCGGGCAACTTCGGCGCCGAGGCGGGCCACCGCGACGTGTCGGTGGCGGTGGCCGAGCAGCAGCTCCTGCCGGCGCTGCGGCAGGCCGGGGACGACGTGCCCGTGGTCGCCGACGGCTTCAGCTGCCGCACGCAGACGGACGCCCTCGCCGGCCGGCGTCCCCGGCACCTGGTGGAGCTGCTCGCCGAGGCGCTGCCCGACCACCGCTGACCGCGCGGCGAGGAGCGCCTCAGGCCGAGACGGTGGCGCCGGCCCCCTCGGCCGTGAGCGGCCCGCGCAGCTCGCTGACCCCGGAGTGCGCAGCCTGCCCGTCCAGGGGCTCGGCGGACACGTCGACCTCGCTGAACCGCTCCAGGTCCACGCCGTCGGGCAGCACGTAGCCGCCCTGCGGGCTGTGCCCGTCGGCCAGGGCGCCCAGGGAGACCACGCCCCCGGTCGCGGTGTCGAGCAGCCACACCTCGTAGGCGGCGCCCTCGACCGCGGGCAGCCCGTCGGTGGTCACCAGCACGCGGCGGCCCCGGGCCTCGTCGCCGGTCGCGACGACCTCGGCGGTACCGCTCCACCGGCCCTGCCCCGGCTCGAGCGGCCGCAGCTGGGCGGTGGACACGACCACCGCGCCGGCGCCCGGACCGCCGGCGACCACAGGCTCCCGGGTGCGGGAGGCGACGAGCGCGCCCGAGGTCGCCCCCACCACGAGCGCCAGGCCAGCGGCGCCGAGCAGCACCGGCGTGGACCAGCGCTGCCGCGAGCGCTGCGCGGGCACCACCGCCAGCGGCCCGCCGGCCTCGCGCCGCGCCGGCCCGGTCCGCTCCGGCGGCGCCTGCCCCGACCCGGCCCGCACCGACCCGGCCTGCACCGGGCCGCTCGCGACCGCCCCCGTCGGGGACGTCGCGAGGTCCCGCAGCTCACCGCCCCGGGCACCACCCGCGCCGGTCAGCGCGGCCTCCACGCCGGCGTCGTCGTCCAGGGAGCGCAGCACCGCCGCCTCGTCGGGCGCGGTGCGCACCCCGGTCGCCGCGGCGATGCCCGCCCACACGGCGGGGGGCGGCAGCCGGCGCGCCGGGCCGTCCGTGCCGGGGGCCAGGGCCGCCGACAGGTGGGCGACCTCCTCGGAGCACGCGGCGCAGGTGCCCACGTGCCCGCGAACGCGCTCGAGCCGCTCGTCGTCGGGGGCGACGGCCACCATGGCCAGCTCGTCGGTGGCCGGGTGGCGGTCCTCGCCGGGGGGCATGGCGGCGCGGGGCTGCTCAGGCGGTGCCACGGGCACCTCCCAGGCGTCCGCGCAGGCGCCCCATGGTGCGCCGCAGGTGGCTCTTCACGGTGCCCAGCGGCAGGCCGGTGCGCTCGGCGATCTCGGCGTGGGTGAGGTCCTCCCAGTAGGCCAGCTCCACGATGCGGCGCTGCGGCTGCTCCAACCGCTCCACCTCCTCGCGGACGTCGACGAGCTCCACGCCCCGGTCCGGCCCGTCCACCACGGCGGTCGCCTGCGGTGGTGCGCCGCCGGGGTCGGTCGGGTCCCACGGCTGCTCGGGCTGCGCCGCGCGGCGGCGCAGCGCGTCGGCGATGCGGTGCCGGGCGATGCCCACCAGCCACCCCGCCAGCGGCCCGCGCGCGGGGTCGTAGCCCTTGCGGCCGGTCCAGGCGCTGATGAAGACCTGCTGGGTCACGTCGTCGGCGTCCACGGGTCCCACCGCGCGGACGGCCAGACCGTGCACGAGCGTCCCCCACCTCTCGTAGGCGCGTGCCAGCGCGTCCTCGTGACCGGCGGCGAAGTCGAGCTCGATCAGCCGGTCGCTGGCGGCGCGCCCCCCGGGCGCGCCGTCCGCGGTCTCGACCGGCTCCACGCTGGCACGCTAGGCGCGTCCCGCCTGGTCGGCGCGCCGAGACGCGCGCACGGACGCACCTCAGCCCACCCTGTCGGCGACGACCACCACGTTGTCGGTGTAGTGGCGCGAGGCCCTGTCGAACTCCCCGCCGCAGCTGATGAGCACCAGCCGCGGGGCCCCCGCGGTGGTGAACAGCTCCGCCGAGGGGAGCTCGGCCTTGGAGAACTGGGCCGTGCCGCTGGTCCGGTAGACGTGCTGGGCGCCGGAGGCGTCCGTCACCACCACGTCCTGGCCCACCTCGAGCTCGCGCAGCCGGAACAGGGCGCCCGGCCCCGCGGGGGTGTCCACGTGCCCGACCAGCACCACCGAGCCGTCGGGGTCTCCCGGGGCGGCGCCGGGCGCCCACCAGCCGGTGCGCGCGCCGTCGTCCGGCACCACCACCGACCCGTCCTCAGCCGGGCCCACGGCGTCCACCGGGGCGTCGACGCCGAGCGAGGCCACCTGCACCCGCACCGGGGCGGGCGCTGCGGCCACCACGGCCGGCGCAGGCTCGGAGGGCACCAGGCGCGGCAGGGCCGGGCCCACGGCCGGCTCCGCCACCCCGGCGGCGGAGGACGACGACGGCGGCGGGGCGGCGTCCGCAGGCGCCCCCTGCGTCGTCGTCGTGCTGACCACGGGGGCCGGCAGCGCCTGCGGGAGGGGTGCGGCCTGGCTGCTCGCCCCGGTGAGCAGCCAGGCCGCTGGCGCGGTGGCGGCGAGGACCAGGCCGCCCGCCGCCACCGCCGTCAGGACGCGCCCGGCCCGGTCGGGCCGCGGGCTCACGCCGCGCGGTCGCCCGTGCCGGCGGTGGCGCGGCGCGAGCGGACGGCCGCCGCGCCGACACCGGCCGCCACGGCCACACCGAGCGCGCCGGCCGAGGTGGCGAGCACCCAGGTCGGCACGGCGCCGTCGTCGAGCAGGCCGCCGGTGCCGGCGGCCACGCCGCCGGGCGCGCCGCCCAGGTCCTCGATGCGCTGCAGCGCCAGCTGCACGCCGCCCTCGGCCGGGTTGCCCCAGGCGTAGACGACGGTGCTGGTGCCGGCCGGCAGCGACAGGTCGGTCGGGCCAGCGGCCACGTCCGAGGTGCCGGCGAGCACCACGTCGGCGCTCACGGTGCCGCCGGGCACCTCCAGGCTGGCCTCGTTCGGGTTGGTCAGGCCCTGCACGACCGGCTCGCCGCCGGCGCGGACGTCGACGGCGGGTGCCGCGGCCACGTGGCGCACCGTCAGCCGCGCGTCACCGGCGGGCACCGAGGAGGTGTCGTTGACGAAGGGCGTCAGCGTGGGCTGGCCCTCGGCGTCGAGGTGGGCCACGACGGTGACGTTGGCGCCGGCGGGCACCTCCACGTCGTTCGCCTGGATGGCCGGGGTGCCGGTGGAGGGCTGGCCGGCCTGGAAGACGGCCAGGTCGTAGCTGCCGGCGGGCAGCTGCTGCGGGTCGGTGAGCGTGCCGGGGGTGAAGTCCGGGATGAGCTCGGAGCCGTTGGCGTAGACGTCGACGGTCAGGCCCGGGACGGCGTGCAGCACGCTGACGGTGGCGGTGTCGCCCGAGCCGGCCGCGGAGGCGGCGGCTGCCGGGACGAGGACGAGCGAAGCGGCGGTCGCGGCGACGGCTGCGGTGCAGGTGTTCTTGCGCACGAGGGTCCTCCGTGGTCCGGGCGCCACCCGTCGCGGCGCTCCTGCCCCTACTGCGCAGGGCACCCCGGCCGTGGATGCACCACTCCTGAACAACTCCTGTGGTCTCCGTCACAGCTCGCCCGCGGCGCGGTGGCGCACCCGTCCGCCGGGCCGCCCGCCGGGCCGCGCGCCGGCCCCCCGCCCGGCCGCCGCGCCCGTGCGGACGGGTGGCGCCGGGCGTCCCACCGGGCGGCGTCGGCGCGAGGCCGAGAGGATGTGCTGCGCGGACGTCCGGACCAGGGTGCGGCTGCACGCCGTCGAGCGGCCCGCCCGGGCCGGAGAGGACCTGTCGTGACCACTCACCCCGACCCTGCCGCTGGCACCACCACGTCCGGGCCGGCCGGGCCCCTGCGGTGCGCCGTCGTCGTCAACCCCGCCCGCGTGGAGGACCTCGAGCAGCGCCGCGCCGCCGTCGACGCCGCCCTGGCCGAGGCCGGCTGGCCCGCCCCGGAGTGGATCGAGACGACGCCGGACAGCCCCGGCGTGGAGCAGGCCCGCCGGGCGGCCGCCGACGGCTTCGACGTCGTCTTCGCCTGCGGCGGCGACGGCACGGTCCGCTCGTGCGTGGAGGGGCTCGCGGGGACCTCGACCGCCCTGGCCATCCTGCCCGCGGGCACGGGCAACCTGCTCGCCACCAACCTCGGCGTCCCGCAGGACCCGACGGCCGGTGTCCGCCTGGTGCTGGAGCGCGGCCGGCGCCGCATCGACGTCGGCGTGGCCGCCCCCAGCGAGGAGGACTCCGACGGCGACGGCGCCGCCTTCGCCGTCATGGCCGGCATGGGGTTCGACGCGGCGATGCTCGACGACGCCGACAAGCGCCTCAAGAGCGCGCTCGGGCCGGTCGCCTACGTCCTGTCGGCGCTGAAGCACCTGGGCGACCGGAGCATGCGCCTGGAGATCGCCCTGGACGACCGCGAGCCCCTGCGCCGCCGCGCGCGCAGCGTGGTGGTCGGCAACGTCGGCCGCCTGCAGGCCGGGGTGCTGCTGCTGGAGCAGGCCAGCCCCGACGACGGCCAGCTCGACGTGGCGGTCCTGGCGCCCCGTGGCCTGCTGCACTGGGCGCGCCTGGCCTGGGGCGTGGTGCGCCGCCACGAGCACGTGCCGCACCTGGAGGTCCACCGCGCCTCCCGCGTGGTGGTGCGCTCCGACAGGGAGCACCCCCGCGAGCTGGACGGCGACGTCATCGACCCGGCCCGGGTGCTGGCGATCACGGTGCGGCGGCGCGCGCTGGAGCTGTGCGTCCCGCAGCCCGAGAGCAGCCCCGACCTGGCCGAGGGCGCCGAGCGGCTCTGACCGCCGGCGCCTCTGCGGGCGGCCCGCCACCGGCGGCCCTGCCGCCGGAAGGGCTCGCAGGTCGCCCACAGCCCCTCGGTGGTGCACGCCCCGGGAGCTGGGGGCAGGGTGGCCGCGTGCACATCGCAGTCACCGGAGGATCCGGCAAGCTCGGGCGGGTGGTGGTGGCCGACCTGGTCGCGCACGGCCACACCGTCGTCAACCTCGACCAGGCGCCGCCGCCCGGCGGGCCCACCGCGCTGCCGGACGGCGCCCGCTACCTCAGGACCGACCTGACCGACCACGGCCAGGTGCTCGAGGCGCTGCTCGGCGTGGACGAGCACCACCGCCACGGCGTCGACGCCCTGGTCCACCTCGGCGCCATCCCTGCGCCGGGCCTGACCACCGACGCGGTGACGTTCGAGAACAACATCCTCAGCACCTACAGCGCCTTCGCCGCGGCGCGCGCCGCCGGGATCCGCAACGTGGTGTGGGCCTCCTCGGAGACGGTGCTCGGGCTGCCCTTCGACGAGGCGCCGCCGTACGCCCCGGTCGACGAGGAGTACCACCCGCGCCCCAACTCCAGCTACTCGCTGAGCAAGGCCCTGGGCGAGGAGATGGCGGTGCAGTTCTGCCGCTGGGACCCCCAGGTGAAGATCATCGGGCTGCGGTTCTCCAACGTCATGTACCCCGACCAGTACGCCGAGTTCCCCGACTACGACGCCGACCCGGCGCTGCGGAAGTGGAACCTGTGGGGCTACATCGACGCCCGCGACGGCGCGCAGGCCGTGCGCCGGGCGCTGGAGCTGCAGACCACCGGCGCCGACGTCTTCATCATCGCCAACGCCGACACGGTGATGCAGCGCTCGTCGGCCTCGCTCCTGGCCGAGGTGTTCCCCGGCGTCGAGGTCCGCCCGGGGCACGGGGGAGAGCTGGGCGAGCACGAGACGCTGCTGAGCATCGAGAAGGCGCGGCGGGTGCTCGGCTACGCCCCGCAGCACTCCTGGCGGGACTCCTTCTCCGCCTGACCCCACCCGCCCTCCCCGTGATCATGGGCTTCCGCCACCTCCTGAGGGTTGGCGGAAGCCCATGATCACGGGGAAGGGGCGGGTGGCGGCGGTCGTTGGACCGAGGGATGAGCGCTCCCGCGACCACGTCCTCCGCCGCCGCCCCCACCGCCGGCGAGCCGCACCTCACGCACGCCTTCGCCGACGCGCTGCCCGAGCTCGCCGTCCCGTGGAAGGCCGCTCCCGCGCCGGACCCGGAGCTGCTGGTCCTCGACGAGGCCCTCGCCGCCGAGCTCGGCCTCGACGCCGACTGGCTGCGCTCCCCCGACGGCGTCAGGTTCCTCACCGGCGAGCACGTCCCAGCCGGCGCGCGGCCCGTGGCGCAGGTCTACGCCGGCCACCAGTTCGGCGGGTACTCCCCGCGCCTGGGCGACGGGCGCGCGCTCCTGCTCGGTGAGCTCACCACCTCCGGGGGCGAGGTGCGCGACCTCCACCTCAAGGGCTCCGGGCGGACGCCGCTGTCGCGCGGTGGGGACGGCCTGGCCGCCGTCGGCCCGATGCTGCGCGAGCACGTCGTCAGCGCCGCGATGCACGCCCTGGGCGTGCCGACCACGCGGGCGCTCGCCGTCGTGGCCACCGGGCGCGACGTGCAGCGCGAGGTGGTGCTGCCCGGCGCGGTGCTGGCGCGCACCGCGGCCAGCCACCTGCGGGTCGGCTCCTTCCAGTACGCCCGCGCCACCGGCGACCTCGGGCTGCTGCGCCGCCTGGCCGACGTCGCCATCGCCCGCCACCACCCCGCAGCCGCGGCCGCCGGGTCGCCGCAGGAGCAGGCGAAGGCCCTGCTCGACGCCGTCATCGCCGCCCAGGCCGACCTCGTGGCCCAGTGGGTGCTGCTGGGCTTCGTCCACGGCGTCATGAACACCGACAACACGACGATCTCCGGGGAGACCATCGACTACGGCCCCTGCGCCTTCGTCGACGCCTACGACCCTGCCGCCTCCTTCTCCTCCATCGACCACCAGGGCCGCTACGCCTACGGCGCCCAGCCCGGCGTGCTGGAGTGGAACCTGGCCCGCTTCGCCGAGACGCTCCTCCCGCTCCTGGTGGAAGAGCAGGACGACGACGAGGGGAGCAGCGACCGCGCGGTGGCGATCGCCACGGAGTCGCTGGGCGCGTACCGGCCGAGGTTCGCGGCCGCGTGGCGGGCCGGCCTGCGCCGCAAGCTGGGGCTGGCCGGGATGGACGGGCAGGACGACGGCGACGTCGACCAGCTGGTCACCGACCTCCTGCGCCTGGCGCAGACCGACCACGTCGACCACACCGGCCTGCACCGGCGCCTGGCCGACGCGGCCCGCGCGGGCAGCAGCGCCCCCGCGCGCGACCTGTTCCTGGCCCGCGAGGCCTTCGACGCCTGGGCGGCGCGCTGGCTGGCGCTGGCCCCCGACGCCGCGGTCATGGACGCCGTCAACCCGGTCTACGTGCCGCGCAACCACCTGGTGGAGGAGGCGCTGGCGGCGGCCACGGCCGGCGACCTCGAGCCGGTCGAGCGCCTCGTCGAGGTCGTGACGCACCCGTTCGCCGAGCGCGCCGGGTGGGAGCGGTACGCCGAGCCCGCCCCCGGCGCCTTCGGTCCGTACACGACCTACTGCGGCACCTGACCCGCCACCCTCTCCGTGATCATGGGCGATCGGCCACCTCGGGTGGTCGATCGCCCATGATCACGGAGAGGGCTGTCAGCGGGGCTGCTTAGGCTGGGGCGGTGAGCGAGCGGCTGCCCCTGTTCCCGCTGCGCAGCGTCCTGGTGCCCGGGCTCGTGCTGCCCCTGACCATCTTCGAGCCGCGCTACGTCGCGCTCGTCGAGCACCTCCTCACCCTGCCGGAGGAGGAGCGCGCCTTCGGCGTGGTCGCCCTGCGGCACGGCCGCGACGCCGGCTCCCGCCCCGGTGCGGTCGACCTGCACGAGGTCGGCTGCACCGCCGTGGTCCGCGACGTCGCTGAGCCCGACGGTCCCGGGGACGGCCGGTACGAGCTGATCACCTCAGGGGCGGTGCGCTTCCGCCTGGACGGCCTCGACGAGAGCGCCGGCACCCCCTACCTCACCGGGCTCGTGAGCCCGGTGCCCGAGCAGGCGGGCGCCGACCCGGACCGCCTCGCCGACCTGGCCGCCTCCACCGCCGCGGCGTGGACGGCGTACCGCGCCCAGCTCGGCATCGCCACCACCGGGGTGCCGGGCGGCGTGCCGGAGGACCCGGCGGTGCTGAGCTACCTCGTCATGGCCGGCATGGTGCTCGACCTCCCCGAGCGCCAGCGCCTGCTCGAGCTGCCCGACACGGCCACCCGCCTGCGCGAGGAGCGCCGGCTCCTGCGCCAGGAGCAGGTGCTCATCGCCGAGCTGCGCTCCCTGCCCGCGCAGGACCTCACCGGCGAGCCGCCGGTCTACAACTGATGGCCAGCTGATGGCCAGGAGGCCGGCCGGTCCCAGCACCCCCGCCACCGCCGCCCTGGCGAAGGCGGGCGTGGCGCACACCGTGCACCCCTACCACCACGACGCCGCCGTCTCCGCCGAGGTCGGCTACGGCCTGGAGGCCGCGCACGCCCTCGGCATCGACCCGGCGCGCGTGTACAAGACCCTCGTGGTGGAGGTCGACGGCGCCCTCGGCGTCGCCGTGGTGCCCGTGAGCGCCACGCTCGACCTCAAGGCGGTCGGCGCGGCGCTGGGCGGCAAGCGCGCCACCATGGCCGACCCCGCCGCCGCTGAGCGCACCACCGGCTACGTCCGCGGGGGCATCAGCCCGGTCGGGCAGCGCAGGCGGCTGCCCACCGTGGTCGACGCCAGCGCGCTCGACCAGCCGACCGTGCTGGTCAGCGGCGGACGCCGCGGCCTCGACGTGGAGCTGGCCCCGGCCGACCTCATCGCCGTCACGGGCGCCTTCGTCGCCTCCGTCGCCGCTTCCTGAGCCGGCTCCCGTGCAGTGCGACTACTTCGACGCGGGCGCGTGCCGCTCGTGCACCCTCATAGGCGTCCCCCACGAGGTGCAGGTGACCGACGCCCAGGCGCGCGTCGAGGCGCTGCTGCCCTCGGTCCCCACCTGGCTCGTCCCCGCCACCGGTCCGGAGAGCCGCTTCAGGAACCGCGCCAAGATGGTCGTCGCCGGCACCACCGACGCCCCGACGCTGGGGATCCTCGACGACGCCGGCCGCGGCGTCGACCTCGTCCGCTGCGGCCTCTACCCGGCCTCCGTCACCGACGCCCTGGAGCCGCTGCGGGCCTTCGTCACCCGCGCCGCGCTGGTCCCGTACGACGTGCCGGCCCGTCGCGGCGAGCTCAAGCACGTCCACGTCACCACGAACGACGCCGGCGAGCTCATGGTCAGGTTCGTGCTGCGCTCCACCGAGTCCCTGCCGCGGATCCGCAAGCACCTCCCGCACCTGCTCGAGGCGGTCCCGAGCATCCGCGTGGTCTCGGCCAACCTGCTGCCCCAGCACGCCGCACTGCTCGAGGGCGACGTCGAGGTGCCCCTCACCCCCGCCGAGCGCCTCCCCGTCCGCCAGGGCGCAGTGACGCTGCTCGCCCGGCCGCAGGGCTTCCTGCAGACCGACACCGACGTCGCCGGGCAGCTGTACACCCAGGTCGCGGCCTGGGTGGCCGGCCTCGAGGACGACGACGAGGTGCTGCGGGGCGGCGGTGCGCTGCGCCTGTGGGACCTCTACTGCGGCGCGGGAGGCTTCGCGCTGCACGTCGCTGCCGGCCCGCGCCCCGAGCGGGAGGTCGTGGGCGTCGAGACGAGCGAGCAGGCGGTCGCCGCCGCCCGCGACGCCGCGCGGGCGGCGGGGCTGGTGGGCGCGCGGTTCGTCCACGCCGACGCCACCGCGTGGGCGCGCGAGCAGCCCGACGACGCAGCGCCCGACGCCGTCGTCGTCAACCCCCCGCGGCGGGGGCTGGGCGAGCGGCTGTGCGGCTGGCTCGACGCCGCTCCCCCGCGCACCCGCCACCTGCTCTACTCCAGCTGCAACCCCGCCTCGCTGGCGCGGGACCTGGAGGCGCTGCCGGGGTGGGAGCCGGTGCGCGGACGGCTCTTCGCGATGTTCCCCCAGACCACGCACGTCGAGGTCCTGGTCCAGCTGCGCCGCCGCTGACGCAGGCCAGCCGCCCCCTCTCCGACGATCAAGCGGCCCCACGCCACCAGCTCTCCAGCGGACACCCTCGTCGCCTGCTGGCGTGCTGGTCTTGGTGGGCTCGGGCAGCTGCCGGAGGCCGGTGGTCTGCGCGGCCGGGTGGTGCTGACCTCCTTGCCGCTCTCGCCTCCCGCAACGGCCCAGGACGTCGCGCTCGGCCCGTGACGCTAGCGTCCTTGATCGTCGCGGAGGGGGGCGGAGGCCGGCGGGCCGGTGGCGTCGGTGTCCGCGTCAGCGGCCTCCGCCTCGTCGGGGAAGCGGCTGTCGAGCCAGGCCGCCTGGAGGTGGCCCATCGTCATGACGAGCGACGCCACCGCCGGCCAGGCCAGCAGCACCCCGGCGCTGTGGGCGCGCAGCGGGCTCACCAGGCCGCGCTCCGGGTCGGCGCCGGCGGCGACCTGCGCCGCGACCGACGGCGGCCCCAGCCACGCCCCCACCTGGGAGGCGAGCACGGCGCCGAACAGGCACCCGGCCACCACGAGCAGGCTCCGCCGCACCGGCGCCTCCCCCGGGCGCGCCACGGCGGCCACCCCGCACAGCAGGCCGGCCACCGCACCGAGCACGACCAGCCAGCCGTCCTGCGCGGCGGTGAGCTCGGGGTCGGCGGCGCCCAGCACGGAGCCGCCCTGCAGCAGCACCACCGGCCCCGTCGGTGCGACCAGCCACCACACCACCCCGACGACGGCGCCCAGCAGCACCGGCCCGAGCACCGGGGCCAGCGCGCGCGCCCGCGCCGGGATCCGGGGCGTCACACGAGGCAGCTGGGACCCAGCAGCGCCTTGAGGTCGCCGAACAGCGACGGTGACGGGGTCACCCGCAGCGCGTCGTCGAGGCAGACCAGCACCTGCTTGTCGGTGGTGAGCAGCTTGAGGTGCACCGACGTCTGGCCGCGGTGGTCCTGCAGCACCCCGCGCAGCCGGTCGGCGACGGGCTCGGTGCAGCGCTGCTCGGGCAGCGTGATGACCACCGGGCCGTCCGCGGCCACCGAGGTGTCCGGCACGGACAGGTCCTGCGCGTGCAGGGACGGCACGTCGTCGCGGCGCGAGAGCCGGCCCCGGACCACGACGACGGCGTCCGGCGCCAGCAGGTGCGCGAACTGCTCGTAGCTGGAGGGGAAGAACAGCACCTCCACCGCGCCGCCGAGGTCCTCGACGGTGGCGATGGCCCACTGCTTGCCCTGCTTGGTCATCTTGCGCTGCAGGCCCGTGACGAGCCCGGCGATCGTCACCATCGAGCCGTCCTGGCGGGACTCGTCGGTGAGCAGCGTGGCCACCGAGCAGTCGGCGGCCGAGCTCAGCACGTGCTCCAGGCCGAAGAGCGGGTGGTCGGAGACGTACAGGCCGAGCATCTCGCGCTCGCGGGCCAGCAGCTCCTTCTTGTCCCACTCGGGCAGGTCGGGCACCGCCACGGAGAGGGCGGAGCCCTGACCGGCGCCGCCGGAGCCGCCGTCGTCGTCGCCCATGAGGCCGCCGAACAGGTCGTACTGGCCCTTCTCCTCCTGGCGCTTGAGGCCGACCACCGAGTCGACGGCGTCCTCGTGCACCGCGAGCAGCGCCCGCCGCTTGGCGCCCAGGGAGTCGAAGGCGCCGGCCTTGATGAGCGACTCCACCGTGCGCTTGTTGCACACCACGGCGGGGACCTTGGCGAGGAAGTCGCCGAAGCTGGTGAAGGCGCCCTTCTCCTCGCGCGCCTTCTCGATGGCCTCCACGACGTTCTCGCCGACGTTGCGGATGGCCGCCAGCCCGAAGCGGATGTCGGGGCCGACCGCGGCGTAGGTGGCGATCGAGGAGTTGACGTCCGGCGGGAGCACGGTGACGCCCATGCGGCGGCACTCGTTGAGGTAGAGCGCGGACTTGTCCTTGTCGTCGCGCACCGAGGTCAGCACCGCGGCCATGTACTCGGCCGGGTAGTGCGCCTTGAGGTAGGCGGTCCAGTAGGAGACGACGCCGTACGCGGCGGAGTGGGCCTTGTTGAACGCGTAGTCGGAGAACGGCAGCAGCACGTCCCACAGCGCCTTGACCGCCGCCTCGGAGAAGCCGCGCTCGTGCATGCCGCCGGAGAACTTCTCGTACTGCTTGTCCAGCTCGGACTTCTTCTTCTTGCCCATCGCCCGCCGCAGCAGGTCCGCCTGGCCGAGGCTGAAGCCCGCCACGGTCTGGGCGATGGACATCACCTGCTCCTGGTAGACGATCAGGCCGTAGGTGGTGCCCAGAACCTCCTGCAGCGGCTCGGCCAGCTCGGGGTGCAGCGGCGTGATATCCTGCTGGCCGTTCTTGCGCAGCGCGTAGTTGGTGTGGGAGCCGGCGCCCATCGGCCCGGGGCGGTACAGCGCGCCGACGGCGGAGATGTCCTCGAAGTTGTCCGGGCGCATGAGGCGCAGCAGCGAGCGCATGGGCCCGCCGTCGAACTGGAAGACGCCGAGGGTGTCACCGCGCTGCAGCAGCGCGTAGGTCTCCGGGTCGTCGAGCTCGAGCTCCTCCAGCACCACCTTCTCGCCGCGGTTGCGCTCCACGAGGCGGACGGCGTCGTCCATGATCGTGAGGTTGCGCAGGCCGAGGAAGTCCATCTTGATCAGGCCGAGCGACTCGCAGCTGGGGTAGTCGAACTGCGTGATGACCTGGCCGTCCTGCTCGCGGCGCATGATCGGGATGAGGTCGATGAGCGGCTCGCTCGACATGATGACGCCGGCGGCGTGCACGCCCCACTGGCGCTTCAGGCCCTCGAGCTGCTTGGCGGTCTCGACCACCTTCTGCACGTCGGCCTCGGCCTCGTACAGCTCGCGGAACTCCTTGCCCTCCGCGTAGCGGTGGTGGGTGGGCTCGAAGATCTGGGTGAGCGGCACGTCCTTGCCCATCACCGCGGCCGGCATCGCCTTGGTGATCCGGTCGCCTATGGCGAACGGGTAGCCGAGCACGCGGGAGGCGTCCTTGACGGCCTGCTTGGCCTTGATCGTGCCGTAGGTGACGATCTGCGCGACGCGGCTCTCGCCGTACTTCTCCGTGACGTACTTGATGACCTCGCCGCGGCGGCGCTCGTCGAAGTCGATGTCGAAGTCGGGCATGGAGACGCGGTCGGGGTTGAGGAACCGCTCGAAGATCAGGCCGTGGCGCTGGGGATCGAGGTCGGTGATCTCCAGGGCGTAGGCGGCGATCGAGCCCGCGCCGGAGCCGCGGCCCGGGCCCACGCGGATGCCGTGGCGCTTGGCCCAGCGGATGAAGTCGGCGACGACGAGGAAGTACCCCGAGAAGCCCATCTTCGTGATGACGCCGATCTCGTACTCGGCCACGCGGCGGCTCTCCTCGGGCACCGCGCCCTTGAACCGCATGAGCAGGCCGCGCTCGACCTCCTTGACGAACCAGGAGTCCTCGCTCTCCCCCTCCGGCACCGGGAAGCGCGGCATGTACGTGCCGATGCCCTCGGAGAACTCCACCGAGCAGCGCTCGGCGATGGCGAGGGTGTTGTCGCAGGCCTCCGGCAGCTCGCGCCACAGGTGGCGCATCTCGGCGGGGCTCTTGAGGTAGAACTCGTCGGCGTCGAACTTGAAGCGGTTCGGGTCGGCCAGGGTGGAGCCGGACTGCACGCACAGGAGCGCCGCGTGGCCCTCGGAGTGCTCCGGGCGCGTGTAGTGCAGGTCGTTGGTGGCGACCAGCGGGATGCCGAGGTCCTTGGCGAGGCGGACGAGGTCCTTCTGGATGCGGCGCTCGATCTCGAGCCCGTGGTCCATGACCTCGCAGTAGAAGTTCTCCGCGCCGAAGATGTCGCGGAACTCCGCGGCTGCTGCGACCGCCTGGTCGTACTGGCCCAGGCGCAGGCGGGTCTGCACCTCCCCGGACGGGCAGCCCGTCGTCGCGATGATGCCCCTGCCGTAGGTGGTGAGCAGCTCGCGGTCCATGCGGGGCTTGAAGTAGTGCCCCTCGAGGCTGGCCAGGCTCGCCATGCGGAAGAGGTTGTGCATGCCGGCGGTGTCCTGCGCCCACATCGTCATGTGGGTGTACGCGCCGGAGCCGGACACGTCGTCGCGGCCCGCGCTCGGGTCGCCCCACTTCACGCGGGTCTTGTCGCCGCGGGCGGTGCCCGGGGTGAGGTACGCCTCCAGGCCGATGACGGGGTTGACCCCGTGCTTGCGCCCGGCCTTCCAGAACTCGTACGCCCCGAAGATGTAGCCGTGGTCGGTGGTCGCCAGCGCCGGCATGCCCATCTCGGCGGCGGTGGCGAACAGCTCGTCGATCCTCGCGGCCCCGTCGAGCATCGAGTACTCGGTGTGGTTGTGCAGGTGGACGAACGAGTCGCTGCCGGACGCGTCGGGCATGGGTCGAGGACCTCCGTGGAGCAGGCGGAGCAGGCGGGGGAAGGGCCCCCACTGTAGGCGCCGGGGACGACGGCGGGGGCGTCCCCCGAGAGGCGTCCGGCGCGCCGCCGGCTGCCGTGCCGGTGGGGCCGGGAGGCCGTGGTGCCGGAGCCGGCGGGCGTCCCGTCCAGCACGCAGAGGTCCCGCCAGAGCCCCTCCAGCTGCCTCCGGACGACTCCTGCACGCTCGGCGGGACGGTCGGCTACCGCGAGTGGTCCACCTGCACCTACCCGCGCGTGGTCGGCGACGACGTGCCAGCGTCGGTGAAGCCGCTGCGCGAGGAGCGCCGGCGCTGACGGGCGCGCGCTCCTCGCCGGCCCAGCCCGGCGTCCGAGGACGGCCGTGCGCGGCCGCGTGCCAGAGTTGGCCCCGTGAGCAGCGCTGTCCGCCAGGCCGACCGGTTGCGCACCGTGCGCTACGACATCCGCGGGCCGCTGCTGCGCCGTGCCCGCGAGATCGAGGCCGCCGGCCACGAGGTGGTCAAGCTCAACATCGGCAACCCCGCGGCGTGGGGCTTCCAGGCCCCCGACGCCGTGGTGCAAGGCCTGGTCGAGCACATCCACGACGCCGAGGGATACAGCGACGCCCGCGGCATCCTGCCCGCCCGCGAGGCCGTGGCCGACTACTACACCGGCCGCGGCGTGGTCGGGGTCGGGCCCGACCACGTGATGCTGGGCAACGGGGTCTCCGAGCTCATCGTCATGACGCTGCAGGCCCTGCTCGACCCGGGCGACCAGGTGCTGGTCCCCAGCCCCGACTACCCGCTGTGGACGGGCGCGGTGCGCCTGTCCGGCGGCACGGCCGTGCACTACCGCTGCGACGAGGAAGCCGGCTGGCAGCCCGACGTCGCCGACGTCGCCGCCAGGGTCACCCCCGCCACCAAGGCGATGGTGATCATCAACCCCAACAACCCCACCGGCGCGGTGTACTCCCGCGAGACCCTCCTGGCGCTGCTCGAGGTCGCCCGCCGGCACGACCTGCTGGTGCTGGCCGACGAGATCTACGACCACATCCTCTTCGACGGCGCCGACGGCCCGGCCGTCCACGAGCACGCGGCCGCGCTCGCCCCCGACCTCGTGGTCCTGACGCTGTGCGGGCTGTCCAAGAACCACCGCGCGGCCGGGTTCCGCTCGGCGTGGCTCGCGATCAGCGGCCCGCGCGAGCGCGCCGCGGACTACCTCGACGGCCTGGAGCTGCTGGCCAACATGCGGATGTGCCCCAACGTGCCGGCCCAGCACGCCGTGGCCTCCGCGCTGGCCGACCGGGCCAGCATCGACCCGCTGCTGGCGCCCGGCGGCCGGCTGCGCGAGCAGCGCGACCACGCCCTGCGCCGCCTGCGCGCCATCCCGGGCGTCTCCTGCGTGGAGCCCCGCGGCGCGCTGTACCTCTTCGCCCGGCTCGACCCCTCGGTGATCGCCGTCGACGACGACGAGGCGCTGGTCATGGACCTGCTCGACGCCGAGCACCTGCTCCTCACGCACGGCACGGGCTTCAACCTGCCCACGCCCGACCACCTGCGCATGGTCTTCCTGGCGCCGGTGGAGGTGCTGGACGACGCCGCCGACCGGCTGGAGCGCTTCCTGGCGGGCCGCCGCCGCTGACCCGGGCACCGACGCTGGCCCCCTCCACGGAGACCTTCCGCTGACGGGCGGCGCCGAGCAGCGCGGAGGGGAAGCCCCCAGGACCCGCACGAGCACCGCCCGCTCCCGGGTGCCGGTGGACCTGTCGCGTGCGACGGTCCTGGGATGACCATCTCGACCACCGGCTTCGGCCACGTCCGCCTCACCGTCCGCGACATCGAGGTCTCCCGGCGCTTCTACGACCGCGTCTTCGGCTGGGACGTCGCCTTCGAGCTCCCCCCTGACGCCGACCAGGCCACCCGCGACCGGTTGTGGTTCCTCTTCGGCGGCGTCATCTACCAGGTCCCGGGCGGGCTGCTCGGCCTGCGGCCCGCCGCCCCGGGCGACGACGCCTTCAGCGAGGACCGCGTCGGCCTGGACCACCTGTCGTTCTCGGTCGCCTCCGCGGCCGACCTCGACGCCGCCGTCGCCGTCCTCGACGCCGCGGGCGCCCCGCACGGCGAGGTCAAGGACGCCGGGGCGATGCACCTGCTGGAGTTCCGCGATCCCGACGGCATCGCTCTGGAGCTGGTCGCCGTGAAGGGCTGAGACCCGGCCTCCCGCACCGAGGTGTCGGAACCCTGTCACGAGGTGTCGGAACCGGGAGGTCGTTCCGGCACGTCCTGACGGGGTTCCGGCACGTCCTGACGGGGTTCCGACACCTGGGGCCAGGAGGCGGAACGCATCCCGGCGCGCCCCGCCCCCGGTGGCAGCTCCGTCCACCACCATCAGCCCTGTGGCAGCGCCCAGGCCGACCTCCGAGCCCGCCCCGTGGGTGCCGTGGGCCGTGCTCGGCGTGGTGGTGGCCACCGTCGTCCAGCTGGCCCTGGGGGCGTCCAGCGACCTGCCGCAGTTCGCCGGCAAGGGCTTCGGGGCGCGGCTGGCCGCCTACCCGGTGCTCATGCTGCTCGTGCCGCTCGTGGCGGTGGTGCGGCGCGCCCGGCGCAACCACCGCCACCAGCCCTCCGGGCCGCTGCCGTGGTGGGCGACCCTGCTGGTCGCGCTGCCGTTCCTCGTCGACGTCACCGGCAACACCCTCGACCTCTACGACGCCGTCGGCTGGTGGGACGACGCCAACCACCTGGTGAACTGGGCCCTGCTCTCCGTCGGCGCGGGCCTGCTGCTGCGCGACGGCGGGGTGCGCCCGCACTGGGCGCTGGCGCTGTGCACCGCCGGCGTGGGGGCGCTGCTGGCGGTGGCGTGGGAGCTGGGCGAGTGGGCCGCCTTCATCCGCTTCGGCGAGGTCGACGGCGGGCTGGCCGCGGCCTACGGCGACACCCTGGGAGACCTGGCGCTGGGCTGCCTGGGCGCCGCCGCGGCCGGCGCGGTGGTGGCCCGCCGTGCGCTGGTCGCCGAGCGCAGCGCCGCCCGCCGCTTGGCTGAGGTGGCACGCGGCTCCTGACGGCGGTCCCGCCCCCACGCCGGGGCGGGTCAGGCGGGGTCGGCCAGGACGTCGAGGGCGTGCCGCAGGTCGGCCGGGTACTCGCTGGTGAACGCCGTCCACTCCCCCGTGGCGGGGTGGTGGAAGGCCAGGCCCTTGGCGTGCAGCCACTGCCGGGTCAGCCCGAGCCGCTGGGCGAGCGCGGGGTCGGCGCCGTAGGTCAGGTCCCCGCAGCACGGGTGGCGCAGGGCGCTCATGTGCACGCGGATCTGGTGGGTGCGCCCCGTCTCCAGGTGCACCTCCAGCAGCGTCGCGGCGCGGAAGGCCTCGAGGGTCTCGTAGTGCGTCACGCTCGGCTTGCCCTGGGCGGTGACGGCCCACTTCCAGTCCGAGGACGGGTGCCGGCCGATGGGCGCGTCCACGGTCCCGGAGGTCGGGTCGGGGTGCCCCTGCACGAGCGCGTGGTAGGTCTTCTCGACCGTCCGCTCGCGGAAGGCGTCCTTGAGCACGGCGTAGGCGTGCTCGCTCTTGGCCACCACCATGAGGCCGGAGGTGCCGACGTCGAGGCGGTGCACCACGCCCTGGCGCTCCGCAGCGCCCGAGGTGGAGATGCGGTAGCCGGCGGCGGCCAGGCCGCCGATGACGGTGGGCCCGTTCCAGCCCGGCGAGGGGTGCGCCGCGACGCCGACGGGCTTGTCGACCACCACGAGGTCGTCGTCGTCGTGGACGACGCGCAGGCCGTCGACGGGCTCGGCGACCACGCGGGGGGCGGCGGGCGGGTCGGGCAGGGACACCTGCAGCCACGCGCCCGCGCGCAGCCGCTCGGACTTGCCGACCACGGCGCCGTCCAGCTCCACGCCCCCGGCCTCGGCGACCTCGGCCGCGCGCGAGCGGGACAGCCCGAGCAGGCGGGCCAGCCCGGCGTCGAGCCGCTCGCCCTCCAGGCCGTCGGGGACCGGCAGGGAGCGCACCTCGGGCACGCTCAGGGCCTCGCTGACGAGCGGGAGCGGCCGGAGACGGCGCGCCGGCCGTCGATCTCGATGCCGCGCAGCGCGAGGACCACGATGGTCGCCGCGGCGGTGCAGATCATGGAGTCGGCGACGTTGAAGACCGGGAAGTCGGGCAGGGCCAGGAAGTCGACCACGTGGCCCCGCGCGAAGCCCGGGGCGCGCAGGAGCCTGTCGACGAGGTTGCCGGTGGCGCCTGCCAGCAGCAGCCCCAGCGCGAACGCCCAGGCGCGGCTCCCGAGCCGGCGGGAGACCCGCAGCACGGCGACGACGACGACCGTGGCGATGACCGTGAAGACCCAGGTCGCGCCGGTGGCGAAGGAGAACGCGGCGCCGGGGTTGCGCAGCAGGTACAGCTGCAGCAGCTCACCGACCAGCGGCACCGGCTCACCGGGGGTGAGCAGCTCCACCGCCAGGGCCTTGGTGACCTGGTCGGCGGCGAGCCCGACCAGCGCCACGAGCACCAGGAAGCGCCGCAGGCGGCGCGCCCTGAGGGCGCGGCCGAGCCCGTCCGGCCCCTCAGCGGGGACGGACGGGCTGGAGCCGGTGCGCGGCGAGGACGCCGGCACCCGCGCCGCGGCGGCGCTCTCGGCGGACGGCTCGCTCAGCTAGCACCGCCGCCGAAGGCGTAGCCCACGTCCTGGGCCGCCGGGGGCACCGGGCGGCCGTTCTGCACGCCGGCGCTGCTGCGGGTCTCGAGGTCGCGCAGCTGGGACTCCAGGTAGGACTTCATGCGGTTGCGGTAGTCGCGCTCGAAGTTGCGCAGCTCGTCGATCTTGCGCTCGAGCAGCGAGCGCTCCTGCTCCAGGCTGCCGAGGGTCTGGCGGTGCTTCTCCTCGGCCTCGCGGACCAGGCGGCCGGCGCGCTCCTTGGCCTCGCCGAGGATCTGGTCGCGCTGCTCCTCACCGGAGCGCACGAAGTCGTCGTGGAGCTTCTGGGCCAGGGCGAGCATGCCGGTGGCCGACTCCAGCGGCTGCCCACCGCCGAGCACCGGGGCCGGCGCGGCCGCGGCCACGGGCGCCGGGGCGGCCTGCTGCGGCACGGGGCCGGTGGCGCCACCGCCGCGGCTGAGCTCGGTCACGCGCCGCTCGCAGGCCGTCAGGCTCTGCTGCAGCTGCTCGTTCTCCGCCGTCAGGCGGCGCAGCTCACCCACGACCTCGTCCAGGAAGTCGTCGACCTCGTCCTGGTCGTAGCCCTCGCGGAACTTGGTGGGCTGGAACCGCTTGTTGACGACGTCCTCGGGCGTCAGCGCCATGTGGTCACCTCTTCGAGAGTCACCGCGGTGGCACGCACCGGGCCTGCTATCAGTCGCACGCCACCGTAGCCGACGACGCGCGCCGGCGCGGTCAGGTGCCGCACGCGGTGTGTCCGGGGCGACCCGGCGGCCGTCGGGTCGGGGCGGCTGGTGCTGCCGGAGGGCTCACGCGACCTGGAGGGCGGCGCGCTGCAGCACGCCCATCAGCAGCGAGCAGCCGAGCGCCAGGATGATGAAGGCGAGGTCGAGCTGGATGCTGCCGATCCGGATCGGCTTGACCACGCGGCGGATCCCCCGCAGCGGCGGGTCGGTGACCGTGTAAACGGTCTCGGCGACCACGAGCACCGCCCCGCGCGGACGCCAGTCGCGGGAGAAGACCTGCACCCACTCCAGCACGAGCCTGCCGATGAGCAGCACGAAGAAGAGCAGCACGACGAGGTACAGCAGCTGGAAGACCATGCTCACGCCGACCATCATCCCCCGTCCGGGGACGTGCCGGCCGCCCCCGCGCCGGACGCGCCGAAGAGGGGGCACCGCGGCAGCGGTGCCCCCTCGTGGCGGGCGGATGAGGGGCGCCTCGCCCGCCACCGCCGGTGAGCCGGCAGGTCAGGACTGGTTGAAGACCGCCTTGACCTGGCCGACCGGCTCACCGGTGACCTCGACGTGCGCCGGGGAGAGCAGGAAGACCTTGTTGGTGACGCGCTCGATGTTGCCGTGCAGGCCGAAGACCAGCCCGGCGGAGAAGTCGACGAGGCGCTTGGCGTCGGCGTCGGACATGTCGGTGAGGTTCATGATGACCGGCACGCCGCCGCGGAAGCACTCGCCGATGGCCTTGGCCTCGTTGTAGGTGCGCGGGTGGATCGTGGTGATGCGGCGCAGGTCCGCGGCAGGTGCCGGGGTGAAGCGCGAGATCGAGCGGTCGCGGGTGATCGGCGTCACCTCGGCGCGGTACTCGGAGTCGTCCACCGCCACCTCGTCCTCCTCCTCGTCCCACGCGTCGACGTCGAGGTCGCGCGGCTCGGCGTAGCGCGGGTCGTCCTCGCGCAGCCCCATCCACACCATCGACTTGTGCAGCGCTCCAGCCATGACCCGCTCCTCCTGTCCGTGCTCCGGCCGCCCGCCCCGGCGGTCCGCGCGACACCGGAAGCCCCTCCGCCCCTTCGGGCTCGTGAGCCTCACTCGTCTCGCTAGTCACAGAAGTTACACGATCGGAGGCCTCGCGCCCAGCACGGCGCGGCCGACACGCACGTGGGTCGCACCCGCGGCCACCGCGGCCTCCAGGTCACCGCTCATCCCCGCCGAGACCGCGTCGGCCCCCGGGTGCTGCGCGCGCACCCGCGCCGCCACCTGTGCGAGCCGCTCGAAGGGGCCGCGCGGGTCGACGCCCGCCGGGGCCACCGCCATCACGCCCGCGAGGCGCAGCCCCCCGGCGGCGGCCACCGCGTCGGCCAGCCCCGCCACGTCGCGCGGCGCGGCGCCCCCTCGGCCGGGGTCGCGCTCGTCGTCGTCGGCGAGGTCGACCTGCACCAGCACGTCCAGCACGTGACCCTCGGGGCGGGCCCCCTCCTCCAGCGCCCGCCGGTGACCGCGCTCCAGCGCGGCCACCAGGCGCGGGCGGTCCACGGAGTGCACGACGTCGGCCCAGGCGGCCACCGCGGCGGCCTTGTTGGTCTGCACCTGGCCCACCTGGTGCCAGCGCAGGCCGAGGTCGGCGCACGCGGCGGCCTTCAGGCCGGCCTCCGGCTCCCGGCTCTCCCCCACGTCACCGGCGCCGCTGGCGGCGAGCAGCCGCACGTCGGAGGCGGGGAAGGTCTTGGTCACCACCACCAGCAGCACGGAGCCGGCGGCCCGCCCGGCCGCCGCCTCCGCGTCGGCCACCCGCTGCCGCACGGCCCGCAGCCCCTCGGCCAGCTCGGCCGCCCTGCCCGGCGAGCCGGCGCCGGCACCGTCCTCGCTCACCGCTCCTCCTTCCTCCACGCCAGCCCCGCCCAGCGGGGAGCCGCCGGCCCCGAGCGGCGCACCGACCCCAGCGAGGGGTCCTCCACGGTGCAGCCGGGCAGCTGCTCGGCGGCCACCCCCAGACCGGCGAGCTGCTCGAGCACGCCGGCGGCCACGTCCAGGGCCGGCGTGGCGGTCCAGGTCCGCGAAGCGGTCACCGGGTGCCGCCCGGCGACCTCGGCGCGCATCGCCGCGGGCACCTCGTAGCAGCGGCCGCACACCGACGGCCCCAGCACCGCCCGGGTGCGCCCGGGCTGCGCCCCCCGCTCGGCCATGAGCGCGACCGCGGCCCCGACGACGCCCTCGTCCATGCCGCGCCGCCCGGCGTGGGCGACGCCCACCACCCCGGCCGCGGGGTCGGCGAGCAGCACGGGCACGCAGTCGGCCACCAGCACCGCCAGCGCCAGGCCCGGCGCGTCGGTGACCAGCGCGTCGGCCTGCGGGGGCGGTCCGTCCCACGGCCCGCGGGCCAGCACCGCGCGCGCGCCGTGCACCTGCCGGGCCACGAGAAGGTGCTCGGGCCCCACGCCGACGTCGGCCGCCAGCGACGCCCGCGCGGCGCGGGCCGCCGCCGGGTCCCCGCCGGTGTGGTCGGCCAGGTCTGCGCCGCCGGACAGGGCCAGCACGCAGCCGCCGGGCAGCTCGCGCCGCCACGCCGTCGACGCGCCGGGGACGACGGAGGGGTCGGGCGGGCTCGCCATGGGACGAGCCTGCCCGACCCCTCCGGCCGGTCTCCGTGCGGGGCGGCAGCGCCTACTTCAGGAAGTCCGGGACGTCGAGGTCCTCCGGCTCGGAGCGGCCGTAGCGGGCGCGGGCGGGCTCGCGCTCCACCACGCCGTGGGAGCCGGTGTGGACACCGGTGTGGCTGCCGGCGTGGCCGCCGTCGTACTGGCCGGGCAGCTGGCCGGCGGCGTACGCGGGCTCGGCCGCCGGGCCGTCGTCCAGGGCGCTGGGCGTCGCCTGCGGGCTGCGCCAGTCGCTGTAGCCGCCGTCGTACTGCTCGCCGTAGCCGTCGGCGCGCTCACCGCGACCCTCGGCGCGCCCGTCAGGAGCGGCGGGCTGCTGGCGGGCGGGGGCCGCCTCGCCGTAGGGCGAGGGCGCGGCCGCGCGCGCCGGCTGCTGCCAGCTCGGCCGGTCGGCGGGCACCGCCGGGGACTGGCCGGTGCGGGGGCCGCTGGCCCGGGCCGGGGCGGCGACGGCCGGCTGCTGGCCGGTGCGCGGGGAGGCGGGACCGGACGGGCCGGCGCCGAAGCCGCTGTGGGCGGGGCGCCCCGGAGCGCCGCCGGTGCTCACCGCCGGGGTGCGGGGCAGCGAGACGGCCGCGGCCGCGGGGGCCGGCTCGGCGCGCCGCTCGTCGCGGCGCACCTGGGGCACGCCGCCGTCGAAGCCGGCGGCGATGACGGTGACGCGCACCTCGTCGCCGAGGGCGTCGTCGATGACGGCGCCGAAGATGATGTTGGCCTCGGGGTGGGCGGCCTCCTGCACCATCCGCGCGGCCTCGTTGATCTCGAACAGGCCGAGGTCGGAGCCGCCCTGGATGGACAGCAGCACGCCGTGGGCGCCGTCGATGCTCGCCTCGAGCAGCGGGGAGGAGATGGCCAGCTCGGCGGCCTCGACGGCGCGGTTGTCACCGCGCGAGGAGCCGATGCCCATGAGCGCGGAGCCCGCGTTGCTCATGACCGACTTCACGTCGGCGAAGTCGAGGTTGATCAGGCCGGGGGTGGTGATGAGGTCGGTGATGCCCTGGACGCCGGACAGCAGCACCTGGTCGGCCGACTTGAACGCGTCGAGCACGCTGACGCCGCGGTCGCTGATGGACAGCAGCCGGTCGTTGGGGATGACGATGAGCGTGTCGACCTGGTCGCGCAGCTCCGCGATGCCCGACTCCGCGCTCGTGGCGCGGCGGCGTCCCTCGAAGGTGAACGGGCGGGTGACGACGCCGATGGTCAGCGCGCCCAGCGCCCGGGCCATGCGCGCCACCACGGGGGCCCCGCCGGTGCCGGTGCCGCCGCCCTCGCCGGCGGTCACGAAGACCATGTCGGCCCCGCGCAGGACCTCCTCGATCTCCTCCGCGTGGTCCTCCGCGGCCTTGCGCCCGACCTCGGGGTCGGCGCCGGCGCCCAGGCCGCGCGTGAGCTCGCGCCCCACGTCGAGCTTGACGTCGGCGTCGCTCATCAGCAGCGCCTGCGCGTCGGTGTTGACGGCGATGAACTCGACCCCCTTGAGGCCGACCTCGATCATGCGGTTCACGGCGTTGACGCCGCCCCCGCCCACGCCCACCACCTTGATGACCGCCAAGTAGTTCTGCGGTGCCGCCACGGTCCCCTGCTCTCCCCGATCGCTTCGGGCCTGCCGACCCCGGATCTGCTGCTACCGCGGCCCCCTCAGGCCCCGGAAAAGTCTCAACCTCAACTCAAGGCTGAACGTTATGTCACAACGGTGTTGTTTGCAGGCTAGGGGCCGGACGCCGAAACTCACAACTCCCCACGCCGCGCTGCTGAACAGCGGCTCTGCCCGTCGCAGCGCTGTGCTCACGGGCGCTGACAGAGCGCTACGACGAGCACGAGCGACGCGGCGCTGAGCCGCCCGTTCGGGCGAGCCGGAGCCTAGGGCCGCAGCCTGGGAGGCCCTCACAGGGGCCCTCGCCACCACCTGCGTCGAGGCCTCGGGGAAGTCGGACGACGTCCGCGGGAACCACCCGCACGACCACGACAGGGCACATCACGGGCAGATCACGGGGACATCACGCGAGTGCGCGCAGCCCGCGCACCGCGGGTCTCAGCCGGACGTCGCCGGGGCCAGCGGGGCGCTCACGTCGACGCGGCGCACCCCCTCGCGCGGCAGCAGCAGCTGCGCCACCCGCGCCTTGAGGTCGTCCTGCCCGGCCGACCCCCAGACGACCTCCTGGCCGCTGCGCAGGGCCAGGCGCACGTCGTCCGGGCCGGTCGCCGTGACGGCCGCGACCTGCTCGCGCAGCGCCGCCGGCAGCGCCAGCGCCACCGCCGAGGCGGCGCGCACGGCCGGACCGGCCCCCGGGTCGACCTGGACCAGCGGGACGCCGTCCGGGGCGGCGTCGGCCGTGGTGATCGTGGCGCCCCCGCCGTCCAGCAGGACCACCCCCGGGGCGCCGTCGGGCGCGGGCACCGCCGCCACAGGCACCTTCTCGACGACGCGGACCTGCAGGCGGTGGGCGAAGGAGCGGTCCACCGAGGCCGAGGCCACCCACGGCAGCTGCTCGACGCGGGAGGTCACCGCGCCGGTGTCGACCCGCAGCAGCGGCACCCCGAGCTGGTCGGCGGCGGCCTGCTGCACCGCGGCGGCGCCGGTGCGGTCGGCCCCGCTCACCTGCACGGTGCGCAGCGCGGTCAGGGAGCTGAAGAGCAGCGCCCACACCGCCGCGCCCACCACCGCGGCGACCAGGGCCGCCACGAGGACGACCCGCCACAGCAGGCGCCGCTGCGCCGCGGGACCGCGGGCGGTGCCACGGCCCTCGGGCGCCCGCCCGGCGCGCCCCTCGCGCACGGGCGGGCGCGGGGCCTCCAGGTGCGCGCCCCCGGCCCGCTGCCCGGCGGCCGGGTCGGTGTCGGGTCCGGCGGCGGGTCCGGCGGCGGGTCCGGCGGCGGCCGCCGGGCCCGTCTCGGGCAGGCGCACCTCGCGCACCGGTGCGGGCGTCGCGCCCCCCGGCTGCGGCGGGCGCGGGGGCCGCGGCGGCGCCGGCCGGCGCACGGGCGCGGGCGGGCGCCGTCCGGCGGGGCTCACGCCGCGCCGCCGGTCGCGGCGGAGGAGGAGGGCTGCCCCGCGCCGGGGGCGCGCGCCGCGAGCAGCGCCAGCACCTCTCCCGCCACCGCGGTGACGTCGCCGGCGCCGATGGTCAGCACGAGGTCGCCGGGGCGCGCCCGCTCCACCAGCGCCGGTGCGGCGGCGGCCCGGTCGGGCTCGAAGACGGCCCGTGCGGGAGGGCTGACGCGGTCCGCCACGAGCGCTCCGGTCACGCCGGGCACGGGGTCCTCGCGGGCGGCGTACACGTCCATGACCACCACCTCGTCGGCGCCGGAGAGCGCCTCGGCGAACTCGGCGGCGAAGTCGGCGGTGCGCGAGTACAGGTGGGGCTGGAAGGCCACCACCAGGCGGCCGGCGCCGGCCACCTGGCGCCCGGTGGCCACGGCGGCGGCCACCTTGGCGGGGTTGTGGGCGTAGTCGTCGTAGACGCGCACGCCCGCGGCCCCACCGCGGGGCTCGAAGCGGCGGCGGGTGCCGGCGAAGGCCTCGAGCCCGTCGCGGGCGGTCGCGGGGTCGGTCCCGAGCGCCACGGCCGCGGCCCACGCCGCCGCGGCGTCCAGGGCGTTGTGCCAGCCGGGGACCGCCAGCTGCACCCGCCCGCTCCACCCCTGCGGGGCGTGCGGACCCGCGGCGCCGGCCGCCGCCCGCAGGTCGAAGGCGATCCGCCCCCCGGAGGCGTCGGCGCCGCTGACGCGCACGTCGGCGTCGGCGGAGGCCCCGAAGGTCACGACGCGGCGCGCGGCGCCGCCGTCGCCGTCCTGCCCGGCGCGCGCCGCGGCCGCCCTCACCGAGGCGGCCAGGGCCGCCGAGCCGGCGTCGTCGGCGCAGGCCACGAGCACCCCGCCGGGCAGGACGCGCGCGGCGAAGGCGGCGAAGGCCGCCTGCACCCCGGCGTAGTCGCCGTGGTGGTCGAGGTGGTCGGCCTGCACGTTGGTGACCACCGAGACCTCGGGTGCGTACACCAGGAAGCTGGAGTCGGACTCGTCGGCCTCGGCCACGAAGACGTCCCCGCCGCCGTGCCGGGCGTTGGTGCCCGCGCCGACCAGCTCCCCGCCGACGGCGAAGGAGGGGTCCGCGCCGGCGTGGACGAGCACGGCCACGAGCATCGCGGTGGTGGTGGTCTTGCCGTTGGTGCCCGCCACGGCCACGCCCCGGCGGCCGGCCATGAGGGCCGCCAGCCCCTGGGAGCGGTGCAGCACGCGCAGCCCGGCGGCGCGCGCGGCGACCAGCTCGGGGTTGTCCTCGCGGATGGCCGACCCGGCCACCACGGTCCGGGCGCCGGCCAGCCGGGCCGGGTCGAAGCCGGCGGCGACGCGGCCCCCCAGGGCCCGCAGCGCGTCCATGACGGGCAGCTCCTTGGCGTCGCTGCCCGAGACGGCCACGCCCCGCTCGAGCATGACCCGGGCCACCCCGGAGACGCCGACGCCGCCGACGCCGACGAAGTGCACCGCGCCCAGCTGCTCCAGCGGCGGGACGGGGGCCGAGAGGTCGAAGCGCGCGCTCACCGCCGCCTCCCCGCACCGGTGCGCCCCGCCGCCCGCTCGACGAGGTCGGCGAGGCGCTCGTCGCCGTCGCGGGCGCCGGCGGCCAGCGAGGAGGAGCCGGCGGCGGCGGTCATCGCGGCGAGGCGGTGGGCGCCGTCGGCGTCGGTGAGCAGGTCGCGCAGCGGGCCGCGGACCCAGTCTGCGGTGACCTCGGCGTCGTCCACGAGCAGCGCCGAGCCCGCGGCCACGGCTCCGGCGGCGTTGAGCCGCTGCTCGCCGTTGCCCACGGGCAGCGGCACGTAGACGGCCGGCAGCCCCACGGCGGTGGTCTCGCACACCGTGCCCGCGCCGGCGCGGCACAGCACGAGGTCGGCGGCGGCGTAGGCGAGGTCCATGCGGTCGGTGTACTCGAGCACCCGGTAGGTGGCGCCGGCGGGCAGCCCCGAGGGCTGCACCGCCTTGCCGGCGCCGGTCAGGTGCAGCACCTGCGGGGCCGGGCCGCCGCCGGCGGGCGCGGCGAGCAGCTCGGGGGCGCCCTCGACGACCGCGGCGTTGAGCCGCTGGGCGCCCAGCGAGCCGCCGGTCACGAGCAGCACGGGGGCGCCGGGGTCCAGGTCGAAGGCGGCGCGGGCCTCGGCGCGGCGGGCGGCCCGGTCCAGGCCGGTGACCTCGGTGCGCATCGGCAGGCCGGTGAGCGCGCTGGCGCCGCCGCGCCCGCGCAGGGCGGTGCCGGGGAAGGTGGTGGCCACGTGCTCGGTCAGGCGGGCCCCGAGGCGGTTGGCCACCCCGGGCCGGAAGTTGGCCTCGTGGACCACCACCGGCACGCCGAGGCGCCGGGCGGCGAGGTAGGCCGGCACCGCGACGTACCCGCCGACCCCCACCACGACGTCGGCCCGCTCGGCGCCCACCGCGCGGCCCGCCTGCACCACGGCGCGCTCGGCGGCGCGCACGGCCCTGGCCAGCCGCCCGGGCAGGCGCAGCAGCGCCGCCGAGGGCCTGCGGGGCAGCGGCACCCGCGGCACCACGGCCAGCTCGTACCCGCGCGCCGGGACGAGGCGGGCCTCCAGGCCCTCGTCGGTCCCCAGCACCAGCACGCCCGTGGCGGGGTCGCGCCGGCGCAGGCAGTCCGCCAGGGCCAGCAGCGGGGACACGTGGCCGGTGGTGCCGCCCCCGGCCAGCAGCACCGCCAGCGGCCTGTCGGGTCCCGCGGGCGGCGTCACCGGCGCCCCCTGCGGGAGACCACGGCCAGCGAGCGGCGCACCAGGCCCGGCCGGGCGCTCAGCGCGGCCTGCGCGCCGGGGCTGTGCCGGGCGCAGGAGAGCACCAGGCCCACGGCCGTGAGCGTGGCCAGCAGCGCCGAGCCGCCCGCGGAGATCAGTGGCAGCGGGACGCCGAGCACCGGGGCCAGCCCGACGACCACCGCGATGTTGACCGCGGCCTGCCCCAGCACCCACACCATCACCCCGGAGACCAGGACGGCGGCGAAGAGGTCGCGGCTGCGGCGCACCACGCGGGCGCAGCACCACCCGAAGGCCACGAAGAGGCCCAGGACGACGAGGGTGCCGACCAGGCCGAGCTCCTCGCCGAGGATGGCGAAGATGTAGTCGTTGTGCGCCTCGGGCAGCCAGCTCCACTTCTGCCGGCTGCCGCCCAGGCCCAGGCCGGTCAGGCCCCCCGAGGCGAGGGCGTACAGGCCGCTGGTGGCCTGGTACCCGCTGCCGAGGCGGTCGGTGTTGCCGCCCAGGAAGGCCTCGATCCGCGCCATGCGGTTGCCGGTGCTGGCCATGACGGCCACGCCCGCCAGCGCCACCGCGCCCAGCAGCGCGAGGTGGCGCAGCGGCACGCCGGCGGCGAAGACCGCCCCGGCCACCACCACGAGCATGACCATGGCGGTGCCGAGGTCACCGCCGGCCAGCACGAAGCCGACCAGCGGCACCACGCCCAGGGCCAGCGGCAGGCCCCAGCGCAGGGGCCTGTCCAGCACCTGGCGCTTGCTGGCCAGCACCAGGGCGCACCACAGGACGAGCGCGACCTTGCCGAACTCCGACGGCTGCCCGCGCAGGGGCCCGAGCTGGACCCAGTTGGTGTTGCCGCCCACCCCGTAGCCCAGCGGCGTCAGCACCAGCGACTCCAGCCCCGCGACGAGCACCACGACCACCGGTGCCACCCGGCGCCAGAACACCGGCGGCAGCCGGGAGGCCACGAGCATGGAGACCAGCCCGAGGGCCGCGAACGGCACCTGCTGGACCAGCGCGCGGAACGGCGAGCTGCCGTCGGCGATCTCCTCCACGCTGGAGCTGGAGAGCACCATGACCAGGCCGATCGCCACGAGCAGCAGCACCGCGCCCTGCAGCACCCCGTAGGTCAGCAGCGGGGTGTCCCAGCGCGCCAGGCGGCCGGGCAGGGGGCCGCCGAGCAGGGCGTCGCCCCACGCGGCGGCGCGCTGGCGCCGGGTCAGCGCCGGGCGCCGGGGCGTCCGGCGGGGGGCGCTGCGGTCGGCGGCCGTGCGGGGCGCGGGCGCGGCCGACGGGGTGGCGCCGTCGCGCAGGTCGATCGTCGTGCTGCCGGTCGTGCGCGTGGCCACCTCAGCCCTCCCCCTCGGTCGGTCCACCGGCCGGTCCACCGGTCGGTCCACCGGCCGGTCCACCGGTCGGTCCACCGGTCGGGCCGCCGTCGAGGTGCGCGCGCACCGCGGCGGCGAAGGCGTCGCCGCGCTCGGCGTAGCTGCTGAACTGGTCCATCGAGGCGGAGGCCGGCGCCAGGAGCACCACGTCTCCCGGCCGGGCCGCGCCGGCGGCGGCGCGCACCGCGGCGGGCATGACGCCGCCGGCGGCGGAGGCGGCCGCGGCGTCGACCTCGACCACCGGCACCCCGGGCGCCCGGCGGGCGAGGGCGCCGCGCAGCGGCTCGCGGTCGGCGCCGATGAGCACGACGGCGCGCAGGCGGGAGGCCTGGGCGCCGACCAGGTCGTCGAACTGCGCGCCCTTGGCCAGGCCCCCGGCCACCCACACGACGCGGGTGGCGTCGGTGGCCTCCGGGCCCGCCGCGGCCGCGGCGCCCGCCAGGGAGGCGGCGGCGGCGTGGGCGTTGGTGGCCTTGGAGTCGTCCACCCACGCCACCCCGCCGGAGCGGGCCACCACGGCGATGCGGTGGGCACCGGGCTTCGTGGAGAGCAGGCCGTCGCGCACGGCCTGCTGGGAGACGCCGTGGGCGCGGGCCAGCGCGGCCGCCGCGAGGGCGTTGGCCACCACGTGGAGGGCCACCACGCCGCCGGAGGCGTCCTGCAGGTCGGCCAGCGTGCACAGCTCGGCGGCGCTGGTGGCCCGGTCGGCCACGAAGGCCCGGTCGGCCAGCACGTCGTCCACCACCCCGAGCATCGACAGGCCCGGCACGCCCAGGGTGAAGCCGATCGCGCGGCAGCCCTCCTGCACGTCGGCGTCCACGACGAGCCGCTCGGTCACCTGGTCGGCGTCGTCGGCGTTGTAGACGCAGGCGAGCTCGGTGCCGGTGTAGATGCGGCCCTTGTCGGCGGCGTAGGCGCCCATCGACCCGTGCCAGTCGAGGTGGTCGGGCGCGAGGTTGAGGACGGCGGAGGCGCGCGGCGCCAGGGTGTGCGCGCCGTGCAGCTGGAAGCTGGACAGCTCCACGGCCAGCACGTCGGCGCCGGCCGGGTCGAGCACGGCCTCCACCAGGGGGGTGCCGATGTTGCCGGCGGTGGTGGCGCGCAGGCCGTGGGCCCGCAGGATGCTCGCCAGCATCGTCGTCGTCGTGGTCTTGCCGTTGGTGCCGGTCACGCACAGCCAGGGGGCGGAGGACGCCGGGCCCACCGGCGCGCCGGCCGGGCCGGCGGTGCCGCGCAGCCGCCAGGCGAGCTCGACCTCGCCCCAGACCGGGATGCCGGCCCGGGCGGCCTGGGCGAGCAGCGGCGCGCTGGGGCGCCAGCCGGGCGAGGCGATGACGAGGTCCGGCGGCGACCCGTCGACGACGTGCAGGGCGTCGGAGGCGCCGGGGCCGAGCGCGACCCTGCCGCCGAGGACGTCGAGCAGCTTGGCGCGCTCGAGCTCGCCGGGCCCCTCGCGGGAGTCGACGGCGAGGACCTGCGCGCCGCGCTCGGCCAGGGCGTAGGCCGCGGCCGCGCCGGAGACGGCGAAGCCGGCCACGACGACGCGCAGGCCCTCCCAGTCGGCGGGGCCGCGCTCGGGCACGCGCGCGGAGCCGGCGACCCAGGCGGGCAGCTGCGCAGCGGTCTGCGCAGCTGTCTGGTCAGAGGTCACTGCCGACCACCCACTCCCCGTAGAACAGGCCCAGGCCGAGGCCCACGAAGAGGCCGGCGATGATCCAGAAGCGCGTGACGATGGTGACCTCGGCCCAGCCCACCAGCTCGAAGTGGTGCTGCAGCGGCGCCATCCGGAACACGCGCTTGCGGGTCAGCTTGAAGGAGCCGACCTGGATCACCACGGACAGGGCGATGATGACGAACAGGCCGCCGAGCACCACGAGCAGCAGCTCGGTGCGGGTGGTGATCGCCAGGCCCGCGAGCGCGCCGCCCAGGGCCAGGGAACCGGTGTCGCCCATGAAGATCTTGGCCGGGGAGGCGTTCCACCACAGGAAGCCGATGCAGGCGGCCATGAGGGCGATGGCCACGACGGCGAGGTCCAGCGGGTCGCGGGTGTTGTAGCAGGGCGCCAGCGGGGCCGACGCGGCCAGCCGCGGGCCCTCGCAGTTCTGGTTGTACTGCCACACCCCGATGAGGGCGAAGGCGCCGGCCACCGCGGCGGTGGCCCCGCTGGCCAGGCCGTCCAGGCCGTCGGTGAGGTTCACGCCGTTGCTCGTGGCGGCCACCATGAGCAGCGCCCACAGCACGAAGAGCACCACTCCGGCGACGGCGCCGAACCGCGCGAGGTCCAGCGCGGTGTCGCGGGTGAAGGAGATGGCCGTGGAGGCGGGCGTGTAGCCGCGCTGGTCGGGGAACTGCAGGGCGAGCACCGCGAAGACCAGGCCGACGAGCGTCTGCCCGATGAGCTTGGGCACGCTGCGCAGGCCGAGGCTGCGCTGCTTGGAGATCTTGATGAAGTCGTCGAGGAAGCCGACCACGCCCAGCCCCACCATGAGGCCGAGCACCAGCAGGCCCGAGACCGAGGGCGGGGTCATGAAGACCAGGTGCGCCACGCCGTAGCCGATGACCGTCGCCCCGATGATCACCGCGCCGCCCATGGTCGGCGTGCCGCGCTTGGTGTGGTGGGTGGTGGGGCCGTCGTCGCGGATGAACTGCCCGTAGCCGCGGTGCACGAGGAACCTGATGAACAGCGGGGTCCCGAACAGCGCCACCACGAGCGAGGCGAAGCCGGCGACGAGGATGCCCCTCACGGGCGCTCGCCCCCGCCCAGGGCCAGGCGCTCACCGAGGTGCAGCAGCCCGGCGCCGTGGGAGCTCTTGACGAGCACCACGTCCCCCGGGCGCAGCTCTGCCTCCAGCAGCGCGTGCGCCGCGTCGGCGTCGGGAACCCACGCCGACTCGTCGGCGTAGGAGCCCTCCAGCACCGCTCCGGTGTGCACCGGGCGCGCCCCCTCCCCCACGGCCACCAGCCGCGAGACGTCGAGGCGGACGGCGTACCGCCCGACCGCGTCGTGCTCGTCGCGCGCGGCGCCGCCGAGCTCCAGCATCTCCCCGATGACGGCCCAGGTGCGCCCGCCGGGGCGGCGCATGGCCTTCAGCGCGCGCAGCGCGGCGCGCACCGACTCGGGGTTGGCGTTGTAGGCGTCGTTCACCACGACGACGCCGTCGGCGCGCTCGGTGACCTCCATGCGCCAGCGGCTCGCGGCGCGGGCCCCGGACAGGGCCCCGGCGACGTCGGCGAGCTGCGCGCCCGCCGCGAGCGCGCAGGCGGCGGCGGCCAGGGCGTTGGAGACGTGGTGCTCCCCGTGCAGCTGCAGGGCCACGGCGGCGCTGGCGGCGTCCCCGCCCGTGCCGGTGCGCAGGGTGAAGGAGGCCCGGCCGAGCTCGTCGACCCGCACGTCCTCGGCCCGCACGTCCGCGCCGCCGCCCCAGCCGAAGGTCACCACCCGGGCGCGGGTGCGCTCGGCCATGGCGGCCACGCGGTGGTCGTCGGCGTTGAGGACGGCGACTCCGCCGTCGCGCAGGCCGGTCGCGCCGTCGACCGCCGGCGGCAGCGCCTCGACCAGCTCGCCCTTGGCGACGGCGATGGCCTCGGGGCTGCCGAACTCGCCGACGTGGGCGAGCCCCACGTTGAGCACGGCACCGACCCGCGGGTGCGCCAGCTCGCACAGGTGCGCGATGTGGCCCCGGCCGCGGGCTCCCATCTCCACCACGAGGGAGCGGGTGCCCTCCTCCACGCGCAGCAGCGTCAGCGGCACGCCGAGCTCGTTGTTGTAGGAGCCGGGCGGCGCGACGACCGGGCCGAGGGGGGCCAGGACGGCGGCCAGGAGGTCCTTGGTGCTGGTCTTGCCGGAGCTGCCGGTGACGGCGACGACGTCGAACGGCGCGTCCAGGGCCGGGTCGTCGGCCAGGGCGCGGCGGCGGGCGAGGACCTCGGCGGCCAGGGCCGGCAGCGCGTCGAGCACGCGGCCGGGGACGACGACGGCGGGCACGCCGTCGCCGAGGTCGCGCTCGGCGAGCACCGCGACGGCGCCGGCGCCCAGCGCGGCGGCGGCGTAGTCGTGGCCGTCCACGCGCTCACCGGGGACGGCGGCGAACAGGTCGCCGCCGGTGGCGGCGCGCGAGTCGACCACCACCCCGCTGACCACGGCGGCGGCGTCGGCCCCTCCGGACAGGCGGCCGCCGGTGGCGGCCGCGACGTCTCCCAGCGCGATCGGGATCATGCGCGCACCTCCGTGGCGGCCGCCAGCGCGGCGGCGAGCTCCTCGCGGTCGTCGAAGGGGTGGACCGCCCCGGCGACCTCCTGTCCGCGCTCGTGGCCCTTGCCGGCGACGAGCACCGCGCCGCCCGGTCCGCCGGCCAGCGCGAGGGCCACGCCGCGGGCCACGGCCTCGCGGCGGTCGGCGACCTCATCGACGACGACCTCGGGCCGCTGGGCGCTCCGGGTGGCCAGCGCGCCGGCGAGCACGGCGGCGCGGATGGCGGCCGGGTCCTCCGAGCGGGGGTTGTCATCGGTGACGACCACGGCGTCCGCGCCGGCCGCGGCGGCCGCGCCCATGCCGGGGCGCTTGCCGGGGTCGCGGTCCCCGCCGGCGCCCAGGACCACCACGAGGCGGCCGCGGGTGGACGGGCGCAGCGCCGCCAGGGCCGCGGCCACGGCGTCGGGGGTGTGGGCGTAGTCGACCACGCCCACCGGCAGGTCGGCCGGCGGGCGGGCGGGCGGTGCCACGACCTCCATGCGCCCGGGCACGCCGCGCGCGCCGGCCAGGGCGGCGGCCGCGGCGGCGGGGTCGTGGCCGGCGGCGGCCAGCACGGCCACGGCCACGGCGGTGTTGGCGACGTTGAAGGTGCCGGGCAGGGGGCTGGCGGCGCTCACGCGGCGGCCGTCGGGGGCGGTGAGCTCGAAGGCGGAGCCTGGCCGCCCGTCGGAGCGCTCGCGCACGCTGGCGGGGTCGACGCGCCAGCCGTCCGCCCCCCGGGCCGACGTCGCCGTCGCCGCCGTCGTCGTCGTGCTGACGGTGGTGGTGGGCACGCCGGCGGCGCTGCTCTGCGCGGCCAGGCGGCGCCCCCAGGCGTCGTCGACGCAGACCACCGCGGCCCGGGCGCGCCCGGGGGTGAACAGCTGCGCCTTGGCGGCGAAGTAGTCCTCCATCGTCGGGTGGAAGTCGAGGTGGTCCTGGGAGAGGTTGGTGAAGGCGGCGACGTCGAGCACGAGCCCGTCCACCCGGTGCAGCACCACCGCGTGGCTGGAGACCTCCAGCGCCGCGGCCCGCGCCCCCCGCTCCACGGCGAGGGCCAGCAGGGCGTGCAGGTCGGGCGCCTCGGGGGTGGTGCGGGCGCTGGGCAGGGCCTCACCGGCGATGCGGGTGCAGACGGTGCCGACCAGGGCGGTGGGCGTGCCGAGCTGCTCCAGGGCCGACTCCAGCAGCGTGGTGACCGTGGTCTTGCCGTTGGTGCCGGTGACGCCGAGCACCTGCAGGCGGCGCGCGGGCTCGCCCCACACCCGGGCGCTGGCGGCGCCGAGCACCGCCCGCGGGTCGCCCACGACGACGGCGGGCAGGTCCACGCCGTCGTCGGCGGCCAGCCGGGCGCCCTCGGGGTCGGTCAGCAGCGCGACCGCGCCGAGGGAGGCCGCCTGGCGCGCGAAGCGGGCGCCGTGGGTGCGCGCGCCGGGCAGGGCGGCGTAGAGGTCACCGGGCCGCGCGCGGCGGGAGTCGAGGACCACGCCGGTGACCACGAGGCCCTCCCCGCCGCGGGGGGCGGGGGCCTCCACGAGCGCCGCGACGTCCGCCAGCGGGAGCCCCGGCGCGCGCAGGGGCCGGGAGTCGCGAGCGGGCACGGCGAGCACGCTACCCGGCCCGCTCGGCCGGCCCGGGTGGTTCGCGACCAGCGCGGGCGGGGAGCCCCTGTGGATCACGGGACCTCGCCCTGGTCCTCTCACTGCCAGGTCAGCGGCGGCAGCTGGGCGGGGGCACCGCTGGGCGCGACCCCCTGCTTGCCGAGGGCGTAGCCCATGACGTCGGAGAAGACCGGGGCCGCGACGGTGCCGCCGTAGTGGCTGGTCTGCGGGTGCTGGACGATCACGGCGACGACCAGCTGCGGGTCGTCGGCGGGGGCCATCCCGATGAAGGAGCTCGTGTACTGCGGCTCGCCGCTGGCGCGCGAGGCCGGGAGGTCCTGCGCGGTGCCGGTCTTGCCGGCCACCCGGAAGCCCGGGACGGCGGCGTTCAGGCCGGTGCCGTCGGAGGTGACGACGCCCTCGAGCATGGACGTGACCTGCTGGGCGGTGCGCTCGCTCACCACGCGGGTGGCCGCGGGCGGGGTGGCGGGGGTGTACGTGCCGTCCGGGGAGGTGGTGCCGGCGACGATGTGCGGGGGGACGCGCACCCCGCCGTTGGCGATGGTGGCGTAGACCTGGGCGGCCTGCAGCGCGTTGACGGCGTAGCCCTGGCCGAAGAGCACGTTGTACTGCGTGCGCCCGTCCCAGTCCTGCGGCGGGGCCAGGATGCCGCGCGTCTCCCCCGGCAGCCCGAGCTGGCGCTCGCCGATCCCGAAGGCCTTGAGGTAGTCGTAGCGCTGCTGCGGGGTGAGCTGCTGGCCCACCTCGATGGTGCCGACGTTGGAGGACTCCGCCAGCACGCCCGCGAAGGTCAGCTTCTGCGGCTCGTGGGGGTGGGAGTCGCGCACCGAGCCCGCCCGGCCGGGCAGCTGGAGCCGGTCGGGCACGGTCAGCCGCGTCTCGGGGGTCGCCAGGCCCTGCTCGATGGCGGCGGCGGCGGTGATGAGCTTGCCGGTCGAGCCGGGCTCGAAGACGTCCTCCAGCGACCGGTTGTGGCGCTCCGGCTCCGGGGTGGCGCCGGGGTCGGCGGGGTCGATGGCGCCGGACTCGGCCAGCGCCAGGACCTGCCCGTCCTTGGTCATGACCACCACCGAGACCCAGTCGGCCTCGGTGGCCTCCGCCTGCGCCCGGGCCGCGCCCTGCGCGAAGAACTGGACGTCGGCGTCCAGGGTCAGGCGCACGTCCTGCCCGTCCACGGCGGGGGTGTTGCTCGACTCGCCCAGCGGGATGCGCTGGCCCCGGGCGCCGCGCTCGTAGAGCAGCGTGCCGTCGGTGCCGGTCAGCGCGCCGTCCTGGGCCAGCTCCAGGCCGGCCAGGGCGGTGCCGTCACCCCCGACGTAGCCGACGAGGTTGCCCGCGGTGGTGCCCGCCGGGTACGTGCGCTCCTCGTCCGGCTCGGCGAAGACGCCGGGGATGCGCAGGGCCTTCACCGCGCGCCACTGCTCGGGGGTGAGCCCCTTGGCGAGGTAGGTCCACTGCACGGGCCTGCCCGCCGCCGTCGTGCGCGGGGTCAGCAGCCCGACGAGCTCGGCCTCGGGCACGCCGAGCAGCGGGGACAGCTGCGCCGCGGCCTCCTGCGGCGTGAGGAGGTTGCGGGCCTCCTCGGTCGGCCCGGTGAACAGGCTGGGGTCGGCGGTGGCGTTGAAGCGCTCCACGCTCTCGGCGAGCACGTCGCCGTGGCGGTCGGTGATGGTGCCGCGCACGGCCGGCTCGGTCACGGTCACCAGGCGCTCGGCGAGCGCCAGCTCGGCCAGCTGCCCGGTGTCGAGGGCCTGCACCTGCAGCAGCCGGCCGGTGAAGACGGCGACCACGGCCAGGAGCACGGCGACGACGACGGCGGTGCGCCGCTGCGGGGAGCCGGTGCGGGCGCCGCGGCCCCTCGGCCGGGCGGGGCGCTGCGGTCGGGCGGGGCGCTGGGGCCGGGGGGCGGGCCGGGGTGCTGGCGCGCCGGCGGCCTTCCGCGCGGCCGGCGGCCTCGGCGCGCCGCCGTCCTGGCGCGCGGCGGCACGGGCTGCCGGACGGGGTGCCGGACGGGCTGCCGGACGGGCTGCCGGACGTGCGGCGGGGCGCTCGGGTGCGCCGGGGGCGGGGCTCACGGGGTCCTCCCGCCGGTCGGGGGTGCGGACGGGGAGCGACCGGCGGGGGCCGACGGCTCCTGCCCGGCGGCCGGCGCGTCGTCGTCCTCGTCGTCGTCCCCGGTGGCGCGGGTGGTGGCGCTGGGACCGGTCTCGGCGGCCCCCTGCTCGGCCGCGGCGGCCGAGGAGCTGGGCGTGGACGTCGGGCCTGGGGTGGCGGAGGCGCCGGGCTCCTCCGGCGCGCTCGGCGTGGGCGCTGCGGTCGGGCTGCCCACGACCGCCTGCTCCTGCGGCGCCTGCAGGACCAGCCACGCCCGCTCCGGGGCCCTGACCATGCCCAGCTCCTGGGCGCGCTCGTCGACGGCGCCCGGTGAGCTGACCTGCTGCAGGTGCTCCGTGAGGGCCTGCTCCTGCTCGGCGAGCAGGGTCTGGCGCGCCTCGAGGTCGTGCTCGGTGTAGCTGCCGCGGGACAGGGCGATGGTGGTCCACAGCGCCAGGAGCAGGGAGGCGACCAGCACCCCACCGCACAGGAGCAGCGTGCGCGCGCGGGCCCTGCCGCGGCCCGGTGCGACCGGCGCGGTGGTGCGCGTGGTGGCGCGGCTCGCGGTGCGGGCAGCACCGCGGGCGGGCTGGCGGGGAGTGCGGGTGGCCGGGCGGCGCACGCCGCGGGCGGGCCGGGGCGTGCGAGGGGCCGCCGCCGGCGCGCCGGGGGCGGACCCGCCGGTCGCGGTCCCGGCACTGGTGCGGGCGCTGGTGCCCGCACCGGTGCGGGCGCCGGTGCCGGCGCTGGTGGGCGGGCTCATCGGCGGCCTCCCGCAGCGGTGGCGCCCGGGCGCACCCGCTCGGCGGCGCGCAGCCGCACCGGGGCGGAGCGGGGGTTGGCGGCCAGCTCGGCCTCGCCGGCGCGCTCGGCCCCGCGGGTGAGCAGGCGGAAGCGGGGCGCGTGCTCGGGCGGCTCGAACGGGAGGCCGGGCGGGGCGGTGCTGGTGGTGGCCGCGGCGAGCGCCTGCTTGACGATGCGGTCCTCGAGGGACTGGTAGCTCATCACCACCAGCCGGCCGCCCACCGCGAGGGCGTCCAGGGCGGCCGGGACGGCGGCGCGCAGCGCGTCGAGCTCCCCGTTGACCTCGATCCTCAGCGCCTGGAACGTGCGCTTGGCGGGGTTGCCGCCGGTGCGGCGGGCGGGGGCGGGGATGGACTCGCGCACGAGGTCGACCAGGCGCAGGGTCCCGGTGAACGGCTCGCGGGCGCGCTCGCGCACCACGGCGTCGGCGATCCGCCGGGCGAAGCGCTCCTCGCCGTAGACGTGCAGCACGCGCGAGAGGTCGCGGGCGTCGTAGGTGTTGAGGACGTCGGCGGCGGTCTTCCCCCCGGTGGGGTCCATGCGCATGTCGAGGGGGGCGTCGCGGGCGTAGGAGAACCCGCGGTCGACCTCGTCGAGCTGCAGGGAGCTGACCCCGAGGTCCATGAGCACGCCGTGCACCTCGGCGACGCCGAGGTCGGCCAGGACCTCGGGCAGCTGGTCGTAGACCGCGCGCACCAGCACCGCGCGCTCGCCGAAGCGCTCGAGGCGGGCCCCGGCGATGGCCAGGGCCTGGGGGTCGCGGTCCACCGCCACCAGGCGCACGTGCGGCAGGCGCTCGAGCAGCGCCTCGCTGTGGCCGCCCATCCCCAGGGTGGTGTCCACCACCACGGGCGGTGCGCCCTCCCGCGGCTGCAGCGCCGGGGCCAGCAGCTCGACGCAGCGGTCGAGCAGCACGGGGACGTGGCGCTCGCCCGGCGGCGGGTCCGGGCGGGCGCCACCGGGGGCAGAGGCGGGCAGGACGTCGTCCACGTGCGCTCCTCCCGTCGGCGGCCGGACCAGCTGGTGCTTGACGCTACTGATGGGACGATTGTGACTCAAGTGACGAGTCAGGCAGCGCCCCACCCATCGTGCACGCCGAGGGCGGGCTGGGGCGGACATCCGGCCCGGCACGCCGCACGGCCAGGTCCCCATCCGCTCCGACGGGCCGGGGAAGTGGCCCGCGCGGCCTGACACCGGGGAAGGTGCGTCAGGACGCGAGGAGCGGCTGGAGGCCTGGCCGTGCGGTCCGCGCCGGCCGGCGCACGCCCGCCGCGGCTCAGGGGCGGCTCACAGCAGCCCCGGCAGCGCGTCGAGGCTGACCAGGCCGTAGCCGGCCTCGGCCTCGGCGAACCGGGCGCGCCAGGAGGCCTCGTCCCAGACCTCCAGCCGCTCCCCGGCGCCGACCACGGCCACCTCGCGGTCCAGGCCCGCGAAGGAGCGCAGCGCCGGCGGCACCGTGAAGCGGCCCTGCCTGTCCAGCTCCTCCTCCGACGCGCCGGCCAGCATCACCCGCAGGTAGTCGCGGACGGCGGGGTCGGTCGCGGTGGCCGCCCTCAGCTCCGCGTACCGGCGCTCGAAGTCGGCCCTGGGGTAGGCGTGCAGGCAGGGTCCCTGGCCGCGGGTCAGGTAGAAGCCGCCCCCCAGCGCCTCCCGGTACCGGGACGGCACCACCAGGCGCCCCTTCTCGTCCAGGCGCGGGGTGTGGGTGCCGACGAACACGGGCCGGCCCCTCCCCCGCTCGCGAGCGGACCCGGTCCCCGCTCCCCATGCCTCCACGTTACTCCACTGCCCTCCACCAGCGGGGGCGCTCGCCCCACCCGGCCCCCGGCCCGCGGACCGGGGCCGCGGAAGCGCTGATCAGCGACGGAGGGCGGTGGTCAGGGTGGTGACGTACCGTTCGACCGTGGCGATCCCCCTCCCCTGGGGCGTGCGCGGTGCCGAGGCCGGCACGGCGGACGTCCGAGACGTCCTCGGGCGCATCCGCGACGCTGTCGAGCAGGTCGTCGAGGGCAAGGACGACGTCGTCCGCACCGCCCTCGTGGTCCTGCTCGCCGAGGGCCACCTCCTCGTCGAGGACGTGCCCGGGGTGGGCAAGACGATGCTCGCCAAGGCGCTCGCCCGCGCCACGGGCGTCACCGTCCGGCGCGTGCAGTTCACCCCGGACCTGCTGCCCAGCGACCTGACCGGCGTCAGCGTCTACGACGCGGAGGCCCACCGCTTCGAGTTCAAGCCCGGGCCCGTCTTCGCGCACGTGGTCGTCGGGGACGAGATCAACCGCGCGTCGCCCAAGACGCAGTCGGCGCTGCTGGAGTGCATGGGCGAGCGGCAGGTGACCGTCGACGGCACCACCCACACCCTCGCCCGGCCGTTCATGGTGGTCGCCACGCAGAACCCCGCTGAGATGGAGGGCACCTACCCCCTGCCCGAGGCCCAGCGCGACAGGTTCATGGCGCGCGTGTCCATGGGCTACCCGAGCGCGGCCAGCGAGCTGGCGATGCTGGGGTCCCACGGCGCCCGCGACCCGCTCAGCGACCTCGAGCCCGTCAGCGACCCCGGGGAGCTGCGCCGCGCCATCGCCACCGCGGCCGCCGTGCACGCCTCCCCGGCCGTGCAGCAGTACCTGCTCGACATCGTCACCGCCACGCGCGCGCACCCGGCCGTCGCGCTCGGCGCCTCCCCCCGCGCGAGCCTGCACCTGCTGCGGGCCTCCCGGGCCGTCGCGGTGCTGGAGGGGCGCGAGCACGTCCTGCCCGACGACGTGCAGTCCCTCGTCGTGCCCGTGCTGGCCCACCGGCTCGTGCTCTCCCCCGAGGCCTCGGCGGTGCGGCGCACCGCGCAGGACGTCCTGGCCGACCTCGTGCAGCGCGTGCCGGTGCCCGCGTCCGCGAGGGCCTGACGCCGCCGTGGCGCCAGGTCCGCGCCCGCCGCGTCCCGGGCGCCCCGCCACCGGCCGCGCCGGCGCGCTGCTGCGCTCGGCGGGGCTGACCCGGCGCGGCCGCGCGCTCCTGGTGACCGGGGTGCTGCTCGGCGCGGCGGGGCTGTGGCTGGGCCAGCAGGCCCTGCTGCGCACCGCCCTGCTGGTGCTGCTGCTGCCGCTGGCCTCCCTGGCGCTGGCGGTCTTCGCGGGCACGAGCACCGCGGTGAGGCGCACCACCACGCCCGCGCGCGCGGTGGTCGGCCAGCCCTGCCGGGTGCGCCTGGACCTGCGCAACCCCGGCCGCGTGGCCACCCCCGTGCTGCTCGCGCAGGACGTGCTGCCGGCGGGCTGGCCCCGGGCTCCGCGCTTCACCGTCGACCCGCTGCCGCCGGGCGGGCGCGCCGCGGTGGCCTACTCGGCCACCCCGCCGCGGCGCGGCCACCACCGGCTCGGCCCGCTGCAGGTGCGCGTGACGGACCCGCTGGGGCTGTGCGAGCTGCCGGTGCGCGCCGGCGGTCGCGACGACGTGCTGGTGCTCCCCGCGACCTCCGCGGTGCCCGGAGGCGCTGCGCTGCTCGCCGGCAGCGGCGGCGACGACGCCGGCGGCGGGGCGGGCACCGCCAGCGGCGAGCGGGGCATGAGCACCCGCGAGTACCGCGCCGGGGACGACCTGCGCCGGGTCCACTGGCGCTCCACCGCGCGCCGCGGCGAGCTCATGGTGCGCCAGGACGAGCAGCCCCGGCAGCGGCGCGGTGCCGTGGTGCTCGACCGGCGCCCCGGCGCCTTCCCCGACCCCGGTGCCTTCGAGGCGGCGGTCTCGGCAGCCGCCTCGCTCGCGCTGTCGCTGCACGAGGCGGGCGCCGCGGTGCACCTCGAGCTGGGGCGCGCCGACGGGGCGCCCGCGGCGGCGGCCGCGGGCCGCGAGGTGCTGCTGGAGCAGCTGGCGCTGGTCGAGCTGGGTGAGGAGGCCTCCCTGGCCTCGGCCCTGGCCGGCGCCGTGGGCGGGCGCAGCGAGCCCGGCGCCCGGGACGGCGTGCTGGCCGTGGTGGCGGGCACCCTCTCCCGCGCCGACGCCGAGCTGCTCGCCGGCGTGCAGGGTCCGGGCAGGCCGCCGGGGGTCCGCCGGCGCGCCGCGGCGCTGGCCGTGCTCGCCGGGCCGCCGGCCCCGGGCGCGGTGGAGGCGCTGCTGGGCGCCGGGTGGGCCGTGCTCGACACGTCCGAGGGCGAGCCCCTGGCGGACGCCTGGCTGCGCGCCCGGGAGCCCGCCGCCTCCGGGGCCTCCGCGGCGCCGTCCCGCGTGGCCGCCGCTGCCGGGGGGACCGCGCCATGAGCTCCACGGGTCGTCTGCGCCTCGCCGCTGCCGCAGCCGTGCTGGCCACCGCCGCCGGGCTGCACCTGGTGGTGCAGGGCGCCGCCTGGTACGTGCAGGTCGTGCTGGCGGTCGTGGTGGTGGCCGCCGCCGGCGCCGCCGCCTCGGCGCTGCGGCTGCCCGCGTGGGCCGGCGCGCTGGCCCAGCCGGTCGCGCTGGTGGTGGTGCTCTGCGTGCTCTTCGTGCCGGGGCAGGCCGTGCTGGGGCTGCTGCCCGGCCCCGAGGCCCTGCGCGCGCTGTGGGCGCTGGCGCAGGAGGGCCGCGAGACGATCCGCAGCCAGGCCGCTCCGGTCGTCGCCGAGCCGGGGCTGCGCCTGCTGGTGACCGCCGGGGCCGGCGCCGTGGCCGTCGTCATCGACCTGGTGGCCGTCGCGCTGCGCTCCCCGGCCCTGACGGGTCCGGTGCTGCTGGCCGTGCACGCCGTGGCCGTCGTCTTCGCCCCCGGCGGGGTCTCGTGGGGGTGGTTCGCCCTGGCGGTGGCGGCGTGGCTGCTGCTCCTCGCCGCCGACGCCGGCTCGCGCGCTGCCGCCTGGGGCCGCCGCGTGCAGCAGCGCCGCCCCGGCCCGGCGTCGGGGCGCGGCGCCGGCGGGGCGCTCGGGCTGACGGGCGCCGCCGGTGCGGTGGCCGTGGCGGTCGTGGCGCTCGTGGCCGCGGTGGTGGTCCCGCCCCTGGTGCCGGGCACCACCTCGGTGGTGCTGGTGGGCGGCAACGGCCAGGGCATCGGCGGCGCCGCCGCCAACTCGGTCAACCCGCTGCTCGACCTGCGCTCGGACCTGGAGAGCCAGGGCACCGCCGAGGTGCTGCGCTACCGGACCAGCGCGGTCTCCCCCGTGCCGCTGCGCATCGTCACCGTGGACGACTTCGACGGCGACGTCTGGCGCCCCACCGCCATCGACCCCTCGCAGACCCGCGCCCTGCGCGACGGCATGCCGGCCGTGCCGGGCCTGGCCGAGGGCACCCCCACCACCGACGTCACCTACGACGTCACCGTGCAGGCGCTGCGCCAGCAGTGGCTGCCCACCCCGTACCCGGCCCGGCAGGTGCAGGTCGACGGGGACTGGGTGGTCGACACCAGCACCCTCAACATCCGCGCGCAGGGGCGCACCGCGACCCAGGAGGACCAGGAGTACCAGGTGGTGCAGGCGGCGGTGGCGCCGACGCCGGAGCAGCTGCGCGACGCGCCCGCCCCTCCGGCCGACGTCGTCGAGCGCTACACCGCCCTGCCCGAGGACCTGCCGCCGCAGCTGCGCGAGACGGCCCTGCAGGTGGTCGGGGGGGAGACCAGCCCGTTCCTGCAGGCCAGCGAGCTGCAGCAGTGGTTCCGGACCACGGGCGGCTTCTCCTACTCCCTGGAGGCGCCCGAGCCGCGCTCGGCCAACGCCCTGGTGGACTTCCTGGCCGACAAGACCGGGTACTGCGTGCACTACGCCTCCGCCATGGCCGTGATGGCGCGCACGCTGGGCATCCCCGCGCGCGTGGCCGTCGGGTTCCTGCCGGGGGCGACCCTGGGGGACGGCTCCTGGCAGGTCACCCTGCAGGACGCGCACGCCTGGCCCGAGCTGTACTTCGAGGGGGCGGGCTGGGTCCGCTTCGAGCCCACCCCCAGCGCTCGCACCGGCACCGCGCCGGCGTGGACGCAGGCCCCGGTGACCCCCGTCGTCCCCAGCGCGCCGGTCGACGGCAGCAGCGCCTCGGCCGCGGCCCCCAGCTCGACCACCTCCTCCTCGGCCTCGCCCACCAGCAGCGCGACCACCGCGCCCGGTGCGCAGCAGCAGGACGACGTGCCGTGGTCGGGCCTGCTCGTGGCGCTGGCCGTGGTGCTCGGGGTCCTCGCCGCCCCGCTCGCGAGCCGGTCGCTGGTGCGGCGCCGGCGGTGGCGCCGGGCGGGCTCCGAGGCCGCTCGCGCCGAGGCCGCCTGGGCCGACCTCGTCGAGCAGATCGGTGACCTCGGCGTCTCCCTCCCGCCCTCCCGGACCCCCCGGCAGGTGGGCGCGAGCCTGCGGGAGGGCCTGGCGGGCGAGGGCGAGCACAGCGCGCAGGCCCAGGCCGTCGCCCGGCTCGTCGGAGCGGTCGAGGGCGCGCGCTACGGGGCGCCGGCGGACGCCGAGCGGCGCTCGGGCCGCTCGGGCGGCCGGGCCGGCCCGGGCGGGGGCACGGCGCTGGCCGAGGACGTCCGCGAGGTCGTGGGGGCCGTCGTGGCCCAGCGACCCGGCTCAGCGACCTGGCGCTGGCGGCTCCTGCCGCCCTCGGGGGTGGCGCACCTGCGGCGCTGGGGGCGCGCGCTGGTGCGGCGCGGCTGACCCACCGGTCCGCCCGTCCACCGGTCCGCCGGTGTGACGGTCCGCCGGTGTGACGGTCCGCCGGTGTCATGACGAGGAGAGGCCCGCCCCTGCAGGGACGGGCCTCTCCTCGTGGTCAGGGCCAGGACAGGGCCCCGGCGCGCGGGCTCAGCCCCAGCGGTCGTCGCGGCGCCGGTCCCAGCGCTGCTCGAGGCGCTGCATGAAGGTCCCGGAGCGCCGGGCCCGGCCCGGGCGCTGGTGGCCCGCCGAGGGGCGGGGCGCCGGCTGGCCGTCGGCTCCGACGACCCCCACCGGCCCGCCCTCGGTGCGGCCGCCCGCGCCGGAGACCGCGTAGAGGATGCCCGCCAGCATCACCAGGAAGGCGATGCCGCCGATGCCGTACACCCAGCCGCGGTGGGCGGCGGGGATGAAGACCACGGTGGCCACGAGCGCCGCGAGCCCCGCGACGGCGACGCTGACCCCGACGACCACGCTGCGCCGGCCACCGCCCTGGCGGCGGGGGCCGCGCATGGTCGAGGCGAAGCGGGGGTCGTCGGAGAGCAGCTGCTGCTCCATCTGCTCCAGCAGACGCTGCTCGTGCTCAGACAGCGGCACTGCGACCTCCTGCGGTCATCACTCCGGGACCTCAGGATAGGCGCCGCCGGGGGGTGGGGAAAGCCAGTCCTGCACCCTGCGCGCTACGTGTGCGCAACACCGCATTCGCTGTCCCACCTGCACCACCGTCCCCATCTGCACCACGCTGACGGGCGCGCGCGAAGGGCGCCGGCGGGGATCACGAAGGGCTTCCTCCGCGTGCTCCCCCACCGCTGCCCGGCCGCGGCACCAGCAGCGATGCGGGGGCCACCGCGCCGCTGCCGAAGCGGCGCCCTGCCGCGTCCACGGCCCTCTCGGCCTCGCGCCAGCCCCGCTCGGGCTCGTCCAGGCGCAGCTGGCGCGGCACCCGCTCGGCGTCGACCAGGCCCTCCACGCGAACGCCCACCAGCCGGATGCGCGCCCGCTGCAGGCCCATCGCCGCCCACAGGGCCGCGGCGGCGGCGTAGACCTCGCGCCCGGAGTCGGTGGCCTCCCGCAGCGTCCGCGAGCGCGTGACCGTGGTGAAGTCGGCGAAGCGCACCACGAGCACCACCGTCCGCCCGACGTGACCGTCCCGGCGCAGGTGGCGGGCGACCCGCTCGGACATCCGCAGCACCTCGCGCAGCACCACCTCGGGGTCGTCGACGTCCACGGCGAAGGTCTCCTGCGCGCCCGTGCTCCGCTCGGCCACGGCGGCGCTGGGCACCACCGGACGCGGGTCGCGACCCCAGGCCAGCTCGTGCAGGGAGGACCCGAGCGCGTCACCGAGCGCCCGGCGCAGCGTGGCCGACGGCGTGTGCGCCACCTGCCCCACCGTGTGCAGCCCCAGGCGGGCCAGGGCCTCCTGCGTGCGCTCCCCCACCCCCCACAGCGCGCTGGTGGGGAGCGGGTGCAGGAAGGGGACCACCTGGTCGGCGGGCACCACCAGGGCGCCGTCGGGCTTGGCGCGACCGGAGGCGAGCTTGGCGACGGCCTTCGTCGTCGCCAGGCCCACCGAGCAGGTGACGCCCTGCTCGTCGGCCACCCTGTCGCGCAGCTCGGTGGCGATCTGCAGCGGCGTGCCCCAGCGGCGCACCGCGCCGGAGACGTCGAGGAAGGCCTCGTCCATGCCGAGCTGCTCCACCACGGGGGTCACCGAGGTGAACAGGGCGACGACGGCGGCCGAGACCGCGGCGTACCGGTCGGGGTCGGGCGGCAGGACCACGGCGTCCGGGCACAGGCGGCGGGCCCGGCTCATCGACATCGCCGAGTGCACGCCGGAGCGGCGCGCCTCGTAGGTGGCCGAGAGCACCACGCCGCGGCTCGACCCGCCGCCGACGATGACGGGCCTGCCCCGCAGGTCGGGTCGCTCCAGCAGGGAGACCGAGGCGTAGAAGGCGTCCATGTCGACGTGCAGGACCGTGCACCCGGCGCTGGCGTCGCCCGGGGTGTGCTGGCGCAGGCCGGCGACGGAGGCTGCCACCGCCGGGTCGAGCCCCGCCCTGTCGAGCTGGCTGCGGCTCACGCTCCCCCACCCCCGCCCGCTCCCCTGTCCGCAACCAGGCGCTCGGCTGCGGCTCCAACACCCTCCAGAACCGCAACCAGGCGCTCGGCTGCGGGAAGCGGAGGACGACGACGGGGGCGTGCGGCGTCGAGGAGGCGAGCGGTCACCACCCGGCGCTCCCGGAGCTGGAGTGCCACAGCTTGCGCGGGGCGCTCCGGCCGGGGCCGCCGCGCTCGTCCTCGAGGAGGTCCTCGAGGGCGTCGTCGGCCGACCGCTCGGGCGCTCCAGCGCCGCCGCCGTCGCCACCGGCGGCCGCGCCGGCGGCGGACACCCGCGTGTTGCGGGTGTCGCTGCCGGGCGGGGCGACGTCGGCGTACGGGGAGAGCAGGAAGCCGCTGGCGTGCACGAACACCCGCCGCGGCGAGGCGCCCCCCATGCCGCCGGCGCGGCGCGCGCCGTCGTCGTCGGGGCGTCCGGCACCAGACCGGCCGGCGCCGGGGCGGTCACCGACCGGCAGCCCGCTCGCCGCAGCGGCCGCCAGCGCGGCCTCCTCCTGGGCCGCGGCCTCCCGGGTGCCCGCCCCGGCGTACCGCTCGTCGCGCTGGCCCGGGCCGGAGCGACCGGCATCGATCCCGGGCACCGCGCCGTCGTCGCGGCCCTGCCCGATGACCCGCGAGGGCGCCGCGACGGGCCGGCTCGACCGGGACGCCGCCGCCCCCGCCACGGCCGCCGCCCCGTAGCCGGCGGCGGGCTGCCCGGCCATGACCCGGCGCACCCCGTCCACCCCGTGCTCGGACCAGACCCGCCACAGCGCCGGCATCGCCCACGCGCCCGTGGCGCGCAGCGACACCCCGCGCGGGCCGGTGCGCCGCAGCTCCCCGCGCACCACCAGCAGCCACGAGCCGAAGACGGTCGAGGCGTAGGGGCCCTGCGCGTCCTCGAAGAAGGTCGCGTCGAGGGGACCGGTGGAGTCGTCCAGGGTCAGGAACACCACCCGGCGCCCGGAGCGGATCGGCGGGGTCTGCGTGGCCACCTTCACGCCCGCCACCAGCAGCTCGCTGCGCGAGCGCTGGTCGCGCAGCGCGCGCGAGCGCACCACGCCGAGGGCGTCGAGCATCGGGGCGTAGGCGGAGACCACGTGGTGGCTGGCGTCCAGGCCGAGCACCTCCAGCTCGGTGCGCACCTGCTCGGCCGCGGTCATCTCCGGCAGGCCGGACGGCTCGACGTCGCCGGGGGCGTCGCCGAGGTCGAGCGCGAGCTGCACGTCCTCGCCCTGTGCCGACTTTCCTCGATCGTCGCGGGGGGACCGGGACGACGACGACCGGGTCCGGGCGGCGCCGCGCTCGAGCGCGCGGGTGTGGCGGTCGAGGTCGGCCACCTGCAGCAGCAGGTCGCGCCGCGTCACCACGCCGCGCCGGCGCACCGGCGCGGTCAGCCCCAGCCCGTAGACCGAGTCGAGCGCGCCCGTGAGCACGAGCCGCTCCAGAACCGGCCGGGAGGGGCGGGCGCGGTTCCACAGGTCGGCCAGCGAGTGGTAGGGCTGACCGGCGACGATGCGGGCGACCTCGGCGTCGCTGATGCCCTTGACCTCGGCCAGCGACAGCCGGATGCCCCAGTCGCGCCCGTCCGGCACGGCGGCGTCCAGGCGGTAGCGGCTCGCGAACGGGCCGTACCGCTCGGAGGCCTCCCGCTCGCCCCAGCGCGGCGGCTGCACGGGCGCCGGCCGGGGGCGCTCGTCGTCGTCGCGAGCCGGGCCGGCGGGGAACTGCTGCAGCACCGCGGGCGGCGGCTGGTCCCAGGGCGCCACCGGCTCCACCCGGTACTCGCCGGTGGAGGCGTTGACGTCGAGCGGGAGCACCGCGATGCCCATGGTCCGGGCGTCGTCGAGGATGAGGCGCTTGGGGTACATGCCCGGGTCGTGGGTGAGCACCCCGGCCAGGAAGTGCGCCGGCCAGTGCGCCTTGAACCACGCCGACTGGTAGGTGGGCAGCGCGAACGCCGCCGCGTGGGCCTTGCAGAACCCGAACGAGGCGAAGGCCGCCAGCACCTCCCAGATCCGCTGCACCTCGGCCTCGCTGAACCCGGCCGCGAGCGCGCGGGGGCGCCACCAGGTCTCCACCTCGGCCTGCCCGTCGCGGGTGCCCAGGGCCCGGCGGACCTCGTCGGCCTGGGTGAGGCTCACCCCGGCGGTCTCGGCGACGATCTGCAGCACCTGCTCGTGGAAGACCACCACCCCGCAGGTCTGCTCCAGCGCCGGGCGCAGCCGCTCGTGCAGGTGGTCGGGGGCCGCCCAGCCCTGCCGGGCGGCCAGGAACGGGGTGACCATGTCGGACTTCACCGGCCCGGGGCGGAACAGGGAGATGTCGATGACGAGGTCGGCGAAGTCCTGCGGGGCGAACTTGCCCACCAGCTCGCGCTGCCCGGGCGACTCGATCTGGAAGCAGCCCAGCGTGCGGGTGGAGCGGACCAGGCGGAAGGCGTCCTCGTCGTCCAGGGGCAGGGCGTCGAGGTCGATGCGCTGGCCGGTGCTGCGCTCCACCTCGGCGGTCGCGTGCGCGAAGGCCGACTGCATGCGGATGCCCAGCACGTCGAGCTTGAGCAGGCCCATCACCTCGACGTCGTCCTTGTCGAAGGAGCTCATGGGGAAGCTCGTGGCGGACGGCTGCACCGGTGTCCTGTCGAGCAGCCCGGCGTCCGAGAGCAGCACCCCGCACGGGTGCAGCGCGGTGTGGCGGGGCAGCCCGTCCAGGCCCTCCACGAGGTCGTAGAGCAGGTCGAGGCGGGCGTCGGCCAGGCCGGAGGCGCGCAGCTCGGGCAGGTCGCGCAGGGCGTGGCGCACGTCGCGGGCGCGCAGGTGCGGGAAGGCCTTGGCGATGGCGTCGACCTCGCCCGGCGGCATCCCGAGGGCCGCGCCGACGTCGCGGACGGCGTGGCGCACCCGGTAGGTGTCGGTCATGGAGACGGCGGCCACGCGGTCACCGCCGAAGCGCTCCAGCACGGCGTCGTAGACCTCGGTGCGGCGGGCGGACTCCACGTCGACGTCGATGTCGGGCAGCTCGGCGCGGGCGGTGGTGAGGAAGCGCTCCATGAGCAGGCCGTGGGCGATGGGGTCGACCCCGGAGATGCCGAGCAGGTGGTTGACCAGGCTGCCGGCGCCGGAGCCGCGGGCCGCCACGCGCACGCCCAGGCGGCGGGTCAGGTCGCACACCTCGGCGACGGTGAGGAAGTAGGTGGGGAAGCCGAGCGCGCCGATGACGGACAGCTCCTCCTCCATGCGCGCGCGCACCCGCTGCAGGTGCGCCAGCGAGGCGCCCGGGTAGCGGGTGTGGACGGCGGCCTCGCAGCGGGCGCGCAGCACCGCGCCGGCGTCCTCCACGGTGCGCACGGCCGGCCCGGCCACCAGCCACGGCTCGGGCAGGTGGACGGCGCCGACGCCGAGGTCGGCGCGCGGGTCGAGGTGGCAGCGCGCGGCGAGGCGCTCGGTGTCGGCCAGCAGCTGCGCGGCGCCACCGGCCTCACCGGCGCGGGGGGTGCCGGCGGTGGTGGCGATCCGCTCGGCGAGGTCGCGCATGGCCGCGGCCGGCTTGAGCCAGCCGTGGCCGGTGGCCCTGTCGAGGTGGCGGCTGGACAGCGGCACCAGGCGGCGGGCGGCGTCGAGCACGTCGGCGGTGGCGGCGCCCTCGGGGCCGGCGTGGCGCACGGCGTTGGTGAGGACGGCGGGCACCCCGGCCTCGCGGGCCAGGGCCAGGGTGCGCGCGGCGTGCCCGAGGCTGGCGGGGGTGCCCTCCGGGCCGAGGTGGCAGACCACCTCCAGGGCCAGGCAGCCCAGCGGCAGCGCGGAGTACCAGTGCGCCAGCAGCGCCCGGGCCAGGTCGGGGCGGCGGGCCAGCAGGGCGCGGCCGACCTCGCTGTCAGGCCCCAGCAGCACGGTGATCGCCGGAGCGCCGGAGGCCGGGTCGAGCGCGTGCTCGGCGACCTCGGCCAGCGTGGTCACGGGCGTGCCGCGCCGGCCGCCGACCGCGCTCAGCGAGCCGGGCGCCTCCCCGCGGGCGTGCGCGGCGGTGGACAGCCGGCACAGGCGGGCCCAGCCGGCGCCCGTCGGCAGGGGCGGGTCGCCCGGGTCGGGCGTCCAGCCCGCCGCGGCGGTCAGGGAGGTGCTGCTGCCGTGGGCGAGGACGACGACGCGCGGCAGCCGCGCGTCGACGGCGGCTCCGCCGCGCACCGGCGTCCGGCTGGTCCCCGGTCGGTGGCCGGCCCGGTCTGCCCGGCCGCTCAGGTCGCTGGGCTCGACGGCGAGGTCCATCCCCAGCACGGGGACGACGCCCTCCTGGGCGCAGGCGACGACGTGCTTGACGGCTCCACGCAGCCCGTCGCGGTCGGTGAGGGCCAGGGCGCGCTGGCCGTCAGCGGCGGCGCGCTCGACGAGGGCGGCCGGGGTGTCGGTGCCGTGCTGGAGGCTCCAGCCCGAGGCCACGTGCAGGTGCGTGAACGGCGGTGACGGCGGCACCTCGCTCCTCCCCGGCCGGCCCGCGGTGAGCTCCGCGGGGCAGCAGGCCGGGGAAGGTCGGCCTGGTCGAACGCGTGTTCGACTCCACGGACACTACACGCCCCTCGGCGCCGCGCGCAGGCCGACCGCGACAGGGGTGCTCCACCCGGGTGACCCGCGTCGGGAGATCCAAGTGGTTGCCGGCGACAACCGGGCGTAGCGTCGCGCCGCCGTCGAGGACGCGGCACGGAGGAGGAGGACCATGGCCACCGCCAGCCCTGCACCCGCGGGCGCCGCAGGCTCCATCAGGAGCCTGATCCCGGCCCGCATCGACCGCCTGAGGTGGTCGCCGTTCCACACCCGGATGATCATGGCGCTGGGGACGGCGTGGATCCTCGACGGGCTCGAGATCACCATCGCCGGCGCGGTCAACCCGATCCTGCAGGAGAAGGCCACCCTCGCCATGTCCTCCGCGCAGGTCGGGCTCATCGCCACCGTGTACCTCATCGGGGAGGTCGTGGGCGCCCTCGTCTTCGGGCGCATCTCCGACGCGCTGGGCCGCCAGAAGCTGTTCCTGGTCACCCTCGGCGTCTACCTCGGGGGCAACGCCCTGACGGCCTTCACCTGGAACGGCGAGACCTCAGGGCTGGTCTTCCTCTACCTGACCCGGTTCATCGCAGGCGCGGGCATCGGCGGCGAGTACGCCGCGATCAACTCGGCGATCGACGAGATGATGCCCGCGAAGTACCGCGGCCGCGTCGACATCGGCGTCAACGGCACGTACTGGGCCGGCGCCATCCTCGGCACCCTCGGCACCTACTTCCTCCTCAACGAGCTGCCCCTGACCTGGGGCTGGCGCGCCGCCTTCCTCATCGGCCCGGTGATCGGCATCGCGATCTGGGGTCTGCGCAAGCACCTGCCCGAGAGCCCGCGGTGGCTGCTCATGCACGGCAAGGAGGAGGAGGCCGAGGAGAACATCGCGCGCATCGAGCGGCAGGTGGAGGAGTCCGGGCAGCAGCTCGCTCCCGTCGACGACGACCGCGCGATCGAGGTCCGGCCCGCTCCGGCGCAGGGCTACATCACCCTGACCCGGGTCCTGTTCAAGACCTACCCGTCGCGGGCGACGCTGGCCGCCACGCTGATGATCACGCAGTCGTTCCTCTACAACGCGATCTTCTTCACCTACACGCTGGTGCTCACCAAGTTCTACGACGTGCCGGCGGGCAGCACGCCGCTGTACCTGATCGGGTTCGCGCTGGGCAACCTCGCGGGGCCCCTGCTGCTCGGGCACCTCTTCGACACCCTCGGGCGCAAGAAGATGATCTCAGGGACGTACCTGCTGTCCGGCGTGCTCCTGGCGATCACGGCGGTGATGTTCAACGCCGGCATCCTCAACGCCGTCACGCAGACCATCGCCTGGGCGATCATCTTCTTCTTCGCCTCGGCCGGGGCCAGCTCGGGCTACCTCACCGCCAGCGAGCTGTTCCCCATGGAGATCCGCGCGCAGGCGATCGCGGTGTTCTTCGCCATCGCCCAGCTGTTCGGCTCGCTGGGCCCGGTCTTCTACGGCGCGCTCATCGGCGAGGGCGACGACCCGGGCAAGCTCTTCATCGGCTACCTCATCGGCGCGGGCGTGATGGTCATCGGCGGGATCGTGGCGGCCGTCCTGGCGGTCGACGCCGAGGGCAAGTCGCTCGAGGACGTCACCGCGCCCCTGTCCGCGGTGACCAGCCGGCCCCGGGCCACCGGCTGACCCGTCCGGCGTCGGACGGGGCCAGGAGGAGCACCGCGTCTTCCGGCGCCGCAGGACCCGGACACAGCTCGGGAGTGGGGGTGAGGAGGGGCCACCCCCACCCGGGCTGGCACCGGCGCACGGGTCAAGCCGCGTCGCCACGCCGGCGCGTCATGTCGGAACGCAGCCGCGTCGCGTCGGAACCCTGGCGCGTGCTGTCGGAACCGGGGTCTGGTTCCGACATGACGCGCCAGGGTTCCGACCACGACGGGCGCGAGACCTTCGCGCGCGCCGCCCCGCCGCGCGGGCTGCTCGGGGACGGGCCCGCCGGGGCCGGCCGCCGCGTCAGCCCAGGCCGCGGTGGGAGCTCCAGAGCTCGGCGGCGCGGGCAGCAGCAGCCTCGACCAGCGCGGCCAGCTCCGGCCGGTCGGTCGGCACGGGGAAGGAGACGTACCCGCCGCGGCCGCCGGCCACGGGGCGGCCGTAGGCCTTGACCGCCAGGTGCCCGTCGGGCAGCAGCCGCACGGTCAGGGTGGTGAGCACGAACTCCTCGCCACGGCGCACGTCGGTCCAGCGCAGGTCCTCGGGGACCGTCGCGTTCACCGCCAGCCCGTTCAGCTCGACCTCCGCGCCGGCGCCCTCGCTCACGGGCGAGGCCGCGCAGGCACCTCGGGGCCATCCGCGCCGGGAGCCCCGGCCGGCACCCCGACGGGCAGCTCAGCGGGCAGTCCCGCGGCCAGTCCGACCGACGTCCCGACCGGGGCTCCCGGCGCTGCGTCGGCGCCCGGACCCACCCCGGGCAGGCCCTGCGCCGCGGCGTAGGAGGCCGACAGGCGCCGGTACTGGGGGCTGGCCAGCGCCAGGAGCGTGGCCACCAGGCCCATCGCGCCGATGACGACGAACACCAGGGCGATGGCGCGGGCCTGCCCGGTGCCGAACCAGCCGCCGATCGCCCGCGCTCCCGCGCCGTCCCCGCTCATCAGGGGGACGACGACGAACTGCGTCAGCGGGCCGACGAGGAAGGCGGTGACCGGTGCCGCGGCCTGCTCGACGCTCTGGGCGAAGCCGAAGACGCGTCCCTGCCGCTCGTAGGGCACCACGCGCTGGAGCACGGTCTGCTCCGCCGCCTCGGCGAAGGGCATGAGCAGCATGAACACCGCCATGGCCACCGCCAGGCTGACCACCGAGGCGACGAGCGGGAAGAGCATCGTGGCCGTCCAGGCGGCGACGTTGACGAGCAGCAGCAGCCTCACGGGCCGGGTGCCCAGCCCGAGGCGCGCCACCAGCAGGCCACCGACGATCATCAGGGCGCTCAGCCCGCCCCACAGCAGGCCCCAGACCTGCACCGAGACCAGCGAGAGGCCGTAGGCGTCCATGAGGGCCATGAAGCCGCCGCCGATGAAGTTGTTGAAGCAGCTGAAAGCGATGAGCGGCACCAGGCCGGGCACGCCGCGCACCAGCCGCCAGGTGCCGCGCAGGTCCACACCGCCGGCGCCGCCGGCGCCACCGGACGGCCCGACCGCGCTGGCGGGCCCCTCGCCGGCCCCGACCCCGTCCCCGTCGTCGGCCCCGTCGTCGGCCCCGGCCCGCTCACCGGGGGGCAGCGGCGCACCCGGTGCGGGCTCGGGGACGTCGACCCGCGCCAGGTGCACCACCGACGCGGCGAGCACGACGAGGGCGAGCAGCAGCACGTGGAGCATCCCGCCGGAGGCCACGAGCACCCCGCTGATCACGGAGGTGACGAGCATGGAGGTGCCGCTCACCGTGCCCACCAGGCCGTTGGCGCGGTCGCGCCGGTCCTCCGGGACGAGCAGGGTCACCAGGGTGGGCAGCGCGATGGCGCGGGGGTTGCCGGCGATCACCCCGAGCATGAGCAGCACGATGAACGCCCACAGCTGCCAGGACCCTACGTCGCGGAAGGCCTCGGCCGGCGTCAGCAGGTACAGCGCCAGGCACACGGCGTAGACCGCTGCCGAGACCAGCGCGGAGGCCTGCATGACGGCGCGCTTGCGGTGGTTGTCGACCAGGCTGCCGAACCAGATGCCGGTGGCCGCCGTGGCGACCACGAAGATCCCCGCGATCATGCCGGTCGCGAAGACGGACCGGGTCTCGAGGAAGACCCAGAACGTGATGGCGAACCACACCGTGTAGTTGATGACCGACACCACGGCGCTGCTCGCCAGCAGGTGGGCGAACACCCGCTGCGTGCCGTGGCGCAGGTCGAGGCGGGGCGGGACCGGCGCTGCCGGGTCGGCGGTGCTCACTGCGGCTCCTGAGGGGTCGGGCGTGCCGTCACCACGATGACCGCCGGAGCCCCCGCCAGTCATCGGGTTTCTCCGCGGACGCGCTCAGCTGGCGGCGAGCGGCAGGCCGCCCAGCCACACCCGCACGTCGAGCAGGTCCGCGACCAGGGCGGTGAAGGCCTCCGCCTGGGCCAGGTGGGTGTCGGCCTCGGGGGCCAGCACGGCGGCGCCGCGGCCGCTCTCGACGGCCGCGCGGCGCTCGGCGGCGGCGCCGAAGTACAGCGCCCACCCCTCGACCTCGGGGGCGAGGGCGACCAGCGACTCCCAGACGTTGACCGGGCCCCTGCGGCGCCCGCCGACCACCTGACGGGCGGCGACGACGGCGGCACCGGCGCGCAGCGCGGCGAGGTGCGCCTCCACGAAGCGCTCCGCCGGGTCGGTGGCGGCAGCGGCCAGCGACAGCTCGGTGGCGGCGCGCTCGAGCAGCCTGACAGCACCCGGAGGGGCGGGCGCCTGCGCGGCGGCGGGGCCGCGGGGCCTCACGGCCGCCACGTCAGTCCACCACCCGGACGAGGCGCCAGCGCCCGCCGTCGTCCTGGTCACCGCGGGCGGCGGCCGGCTCGCAGGCGAGCTCGAACGTGCCCGGCTCGACCCCGAAGCCGGCGCTGGCGACCACGCGCCACACCTGCTCGTCAGCGGCTGGCCCAGCGGGCCTCGCGCCCCGCTCGCGGGCGAGGGCGCTGCTGCCGCTCACCTCGACGGCCTCGCCGCGCAGGGCCCTGGCCGCGACGCCCTGCCACCACGGCAGGCGCGCGCTCCACGTGGCCAGCACCTCGCGGACCACGAACAGGCGCCCGCGCCACACGAAGGCCGTGGGCGCGCCGGGCTCCCCGCGCCCACCGCTCTGCCCGACCCTCACGTGCACGACCTCGTCGAACGACCGGCTCACAGCTCCTCCTCCTGAGGCACTGGCGGCGCGGCCCCGGGGCTTCCCCTCCCCGGTGGCCGCGCCCACCGTCACCGAACACGTGTTCGACAGCAGCAGTGAACCGCTGGTCACGCCGCTCGTCAACCCGCTGTCCATGGCGCAGACGCTGCCACCGGGGTCCGACAACGCGCTCCGACCTGCAGCGACGCCCTGGCGGCCTCCCAGCGGCGGCCGAGCGGGGCGAACGGGTGTGCGGGCTCGGCTCGGCCGCACGGGTGGACCGCGGCTACCGTGCTGCCGTGGCAACCGAGCGCGCCGACGCCGGCAGCGTCCCCGCGTGCGCGGTCCTGCACCTCTGGCGCGTGCCCACCTCCGCCGTCCCCGTCGCCGTGGCCAGGATGGCCCTGGACCGCCGGCGCCTGCGCTCCAGCGGGGCGGCCTTCTGGAAGCTCCTGGGCACCGGGGACGGGCGCACCTTCACCCCTCGCGACGCGGACCCGCACCACTGGGCCGTCCTCACCACCTGGGACGACGAGGCGGCCGCGACGGCCTTCGAGCGCTCGCCGGTGGTGCGCGCCTGGGACCGGCTGGCCGCCGAGCGCCTGCGGGTCGAGATGGTGCCCGTGGCCAGCCGCGGCCAGTGGTCGGGTCGCGAGCCGTTCGGAGACCCCGCGCCCACCCGCGCCGGGGCCACCGGCCCGGTCGCGAGCATCACCCGCGCGCGGATCCGCCTGGGCCGCGGACGCTCCTTCTGGGGCGCCGTCCCCCCGGTCTCCGCCGACCTCGGCGCCGTCCCCGGCCTGCGCCTGGCGGTCGGCATCGGCGAGGCCCCCGTGGGGCTGCAGGGCACCTTCAGCCTCTGGTCGGACTCGGCCTCGCTGCGCGACTTCGCCCACCGGCGCGCCGCCCACCGCGACGTCGTGGCGCGCACCGCACGGGAGCGCTGGTACGCCGAGGAGCTCTTCGCGCGCTTCTCGGTCCGCTCGCTGGAGGGCACGCACCGCGGGACCACCCCGTGAGCGCCGCCGGTACCGCGCAGCTGCGCCGGCCGCTGCCCACGGCCCGCGGGCAGCGCGCAGCGCTCGTGCTGGCCGCGGTCGCCGTCCTGCTCCAGGTCGCCCACCCGCTGCTGTCCGGGGACGTGCTGACCACCGCGACGGTGGTGTCCGTGCTGGTCTTCGCCGCGGCCTCCCTGGTCAGCGCCGCGGCCACCCACGGCGCCCGGGCGGCGGTGGTCCTGGCCGCCGGTGCCGGCGGGGTCGGGCTGCTCGCCGAGGCCGTGGGGGTCAGCATCGGCTTCCCCTTCGGCGACTACGCCTACGCGGGGACGCTGGGCCCGCAGGTGCTCGGCGTGCCCGTCGTGGTGCCGGCGGCCTGGCTGATGATGGCCTGGCCGACCGCGCTCGCCGGCCGCTCCGTGGTGGACCTGCTGCGCCGCCGCGGCGTCCCCGTCCCGCACTGGGCCGCGGTGCCCCTGGCGGCGTGGGCGCTGACGGCGTGGGACCTCTCCCTGGACCCGCAGATGGTCGCCGCGGGCCACTGGGCCTGGGAGCACCCGGCGCCCGCGCTGCCGGGGATCCCCGGCATCCCGCTGACCAACTACGCCGGCTGGCTGCTCGTGTCCCTGGTCGTGCACGCCGTCCTGCACCTCGGCGTCCCGCGCGGCGTGCGGCCGGGGGTCTCCCCCGCGGCCGCCCTCGGGGCCGGGGCGCCGGCGCTGCTGCTCGGCTGGACGTGGCTCGGCTCGGCGCTGGGGAACGCCGTCTTCTTCGGGCGGCCGTGGGTGGCGCTGTGGGTGCTCGTCGTGATGGGCGTGGTCGCGCTGCCGGCGCTGGCCCACCTGCGCCGCCGCCGACCGGTCCCCGGCGCGCCCCCCGCCACGGGCGCGTGAGCGCCGGGCTGCGGGCGGTGCAGGCGGCCAGCGCCGCCGCCGTGCTCCTCGCCGCCCACACCGCCGTCAACGCCGCGCTGCTGCGGCGCCCGGCCGGCGCCCCGCCCCCGGTGGCCGAGCGGGTCAGCGTGCTGCTGCCCGTGCGCGACGAGGCGCACCAGGTGGGCGGCGCCCTGGCGGCGGTGCTGGCGAGCACCGGCGTGCCCGACCTGGAGGTGCTCGTCCTCGACGACGGCTCCGCCGACGGCACGGCCGCCGCGGCGCGGGACGCCGCCGCTGGCGACCCGCGGGTGCAGGTGCTGGCCGGAGCGCCCCTGGCGGCGGGCTGGCTGGGCAAGCCGCACGCCCTCGCGCAGCTGGCGCACGCCGCCACCGGGTCGGTGCTCGTCTGCCTGGACGCCGACGTCCGGCTCGCCCCGCGCGGCCTCGCGGCCACCGTCGACCTGCTGCGCCGCCACGGGCTGGCGCTGGTGAGCCCCTACCCGCGCCAGGTGGCGGTGACGCCGGCGGAGCGGCTGGTGCAGCCGCTGCTGCAGTGGAGCTGGCTGGCCACGCTGCCGCTGCGGCTGGCCGAGCGCTCACCGCGCCCGTCGCTGTCGGCGGCGAACGGCCAGCTCATGGCGCTCGACGCCGCGGCGCTGGAGCGCGCGGGAGGCTTCGCCGCGGTGCGCGCGGAGGTGCTCGACGACGTCGCGCTGGTGCGAGCCGTCAAGGCCGCCGGCGGCCGCGGCGGGGTGGCCGACGGCACGGCGCTGGCCACCTGCCGGATGTACGACGGCTGGCCGGCGCTGCGCGACGGGTACGCCAAGTCGCTGTGGTCGGCCACGGGGTCGCCGGCCGGGGCCGCGGCGCTCGTGGCGGCCCTCGCCGCCGTCTTCGTGCTGCCACCGGCCGCAGCCCTGACGGGCCTGGGCGGGCGCGCGGGGCGGTGGGCGGGCCTGGCCGGGTGCGCCGCGGGCGTCGCCTCGCGGGCGGTCGCCGCCCGGCGCACCGGCGGTCGCGCCTGGCCGGACGCCCTCGCGCACCCGGTGTCCGTCGGCGTGCTGTGCGCCCTGGTGGTGCGCTCCTGGCGCCTGCGCCGCACCGGCGGCCTGGCCTGGAAGGGCCGCGCGCTGCCCTGAGGTCGCCCGTGGGTGGATCCGGTCCCGTCCCTCGCGGGCGCAGGGTGGCCCTGGTCCCGTCTGACGGGACCAGGGCCACCCTGCGCCCGCGGGGGGCGGGCGCCTACCGTGGCGGGCGTGGCCCGGGTGATCGTCGTGGGCGCGGGCCTGGGCGGGCTCGCCGCCGCAGCGCGCCTGGCCGCGCTCGGCCACGACGTCACCGTCTGCGAGCAGGCGGACGCCGTCGGCGGCAAGCTCGGCTGGTACGAGCACGAGGGCTTCGCCTTCGACACCGGGCCGAGCCTGCTCACCTGGCCCGACCAGCTGCGCCACCTCTTCGCCGCCGCCGGCGCCCGGCTCGAGGACGCGCTGGACCTGCGGCCGGTGGCACCGACCGACCACCGCTTCACCGACGGGTCCCGCCTCCACCTGTCCGACGACCTCGGCCCCGGCTGGCGCCGCCTGCTGGACCGCGCCCGCCGCATCTGGGAGGCCACCGAGGGCCCGTTCCTGTCCTCCCCGCTGCACGGTCCGCGCACGCTCGCCCGCCTCGCCGCGGGCCGCGGGGGCGTGAGGGCGCTGGCCACCATCGCCCCCGGCACGTCGCTGCGGGCCCTGGCCGAACAGCACCTCGACGACCCCCGGCACGTCGCCCTGGTCGACAGGATGGCCACCTACACCGGCTCCGACCCGCGGCGCGCCCCGGCGGCCCTGGCCTCGGTGCTGCACCTGGAGCTCACCGGTGGCTCCTGGTACGCACCCGGCGGCCTGCGGCGGGTGGTCGACGCCGTCGCCGACCTCACCCGCGAGCGCGGCGCGCGCGTGGTGGTCAGCGAGCGGGTGGAGGAGGTGCTGGTCGAGGGGGGTCGAGCCGCGGGCGTGCGCCTGGCCGGCGGACGGCGGCTGGCGGCCGACGTCGTCGTCGCCAACGCCGACGCCGCCGCGCTGTACGGCGTGCGCACCCCGCCCGGGCAGCACCCGCTGCTGCCCGCCGGGGCAGCGCGGCGCACCCGCGGCGCGCGGGCCGGCCTGGCCGCGACCACCCCGTCGCTGTCGGGGTTCGTGCTGCTGCTGGCCCTGCGCGGGCGCACGCCGGACCTGGCCCACCACACGGTGCTCTTCCCGGACCTGGCCGGCGCCGGCTACGACGACGAGTTCGACGCCGTCTTCGGGTCGGGACGACGACGGGGGCGCAAGAGCGCGGTGCCTGACCCGGCGGTCTACGTCAGCGCCCCCGACGACCCCGCGCTGCGTCCCCACGACGACGCCGAGGCGTGGTTCGTGCTGGTCAACGCCCCCCGTCACGCCCCGCACGACCCGCGCGCCGGCGTGGACTGGCGCGCACCGGGGTTCGCGGACGCCTACGCCGAGCACGTGCTCGCGGTCATGGCGGCCCGCGGCCTCGACGTGCGCGACCGCGTGCTCTGGCGCCAGGTGCGCACCCCGGCCGACCTGGAGGCGGCCACCGGCAGCGTGGGCGGCTCGATCTACGGCTCCTCCAGCAACGGCGCGCGCGCGGCGTTCCTGCGCCCTGCCAACCGCTCCCCCGTGCCGGGGCTGCTGCTGGTGGGCGGCTCCAGCCACCCCGGCGGCGGGATCCCTCTGGTGCTGGCCTCGGCGGCGATCACCGCGGGCCTGGTCGGCCCGGCCTGACCTCCAGCGGCTCAGGGCAGGCGGACCAGCAGCTCCCCGTGGAGCAGGGCGATCCACCCGTCCTCGGCGCCCGCCCAGCGCCGCCAGGACGCGGCGACCTCCTCCAGCTGGGCGGCCGTCGCGGCGCCGGTGGCAACGGCCTGCTCGGCGAAGGCCGACGCCGTCGCCCGGCCCGCCCACGACGTGCCCCACCACTGGCGCTCGGCGGGTGAGGCGTAGCACCACGCCGACGCGCTGGCCGTGACGCTGCCACCGCTGCCGCCGTCGCCGGTGAGGCCCGCCGCGCGGGCCCAGGCGAGCAGGCGCCGCCCGGCGTCGGGCTCCCCGCCGTTGCCGCGCGCCACCCGCTGGTAGAGGTCCAGCCATGCGTCCAGGCCCGGCTCGGGCGGGTACCAGGTGGTGGCGGCGTAGTCGACGTCGCGCACCGCCAGCAGCCCCCCGGGGCGCAGCACGCGCGCCGCCTCCCGCAGCGCGCCCACGGGGTCGGGCAGGTGCTGCAGCACCTGGTGGGCGTGGACGACGTCGAAGGTCGCGTCGGCGAAGGGCAGCGCCAGGGCGTCACCGGTCACCCACTCGACCGCGGCGCCGCGCCGCTCGGCCAGGGCCGCCGCCTCGGCGAGCACGCCGGGCGCCGCGTCGAGGCCGACCACCCGGCCGGGCGCGACGCGCCCGGCGAGGTCGACGGTGATGGTCCCGGGGCCGCAGCCGAGGTCGAGCAGGTCCAGGCCCGGGCGCAGGTGGTCCAGCAGGTAGCCGCAGGAGTTCTCCGCGGTGCGCCAGCGGTGGGAGGCCAGGACCGGCTCGGCGTGCCCGTGCGTGTACGTGCTCACACCCCGAGCGTGCACCTGCGTCTCACCCAGCGGAACCCGCGTCTCGACTACTGAGACGGTAGGGACCGGCGCACCGCCACCAGCAGCTGCAGCAGCCCGACCAGCGCGGCCACCGCCGCCGCCCACGCGCCGACGCCCGCCCACGTGGCGGCGACCTGCGGGTAGGTGCCGCAGCCCAGGGCGAACATCGCCGCCACCGCCACGCGCGTCGGGCGCTCGGAGACGGTCACCGCCCCCGGCCCGGCCATCCCCTCGGCCTGGGCGCGGGCGCGCACGTACTCGTGCAGCTGGCCGGCGCCCAGCGCCACGAGCACGGGCAGCGCGGGCGCCCCGAGCAGCCACAGCACCCCCAGGGCGGCGGCGTCGGCCAGGCGGTCGCAGGCGGCGTCGAGCACCGCACCGCTGCGGGAGGCCGTGCCGCCCAGCACGGCGACGGCGCCGTCCAGGCCGTCGGCCAGCGCCGCCGCTGCGAGCAGCAGCGGCACCAGCAGCGCCCACCGGCCCCCAGCGTGCACCTGCGCGGCCGCGGGGACCAGCGCCACCAGGGCCAGCAGCAGGCCCACCACCGTGATCGCCGAGGGCCTCACGCCCGCCGCGGCCAGCGGTGAGGCCACCGCGCGCACCCCGCCGAGCCAGGCGCGCACCAGGGGCGAGGCCGCGGTGCCGCCGTGGGCCGCTGACCAGCGCCTCAGGTGCTCCTCGCGGGTCACCTCCCGCGCCCCACCGGCCACAGCTGGTGACCCTAGACGGTGACGCGCGTCCCTCGAGGGGCGCCGACCGTCGATCGCGGGCCCCGGTCCCGCATAGGCTCCCCGCGTGAGTCCGGCCCACGTCCTCGACGCCGATGACCTGCGGGCGCGCGTGCAGACCGAGCTGGACGCCGTCCTGGCGGGCCAGGCGGCGGTCCTGGCCGACGTCAGCGACGACTGCGACGCCCTCGTGGCCGCCGTCGCCCGGCTGGTCGCGGGCGGCAAGCGCCTGCGCCCGGCGTTCTGCTGGTGGGGCTGGCGCGGCGCCGGCGGCGACCCGGCCGACCCCTCCGCCGGCGAGGCCGTCATCCGGGTGGCCACGGCGCTGGAGCTGTTCCAGGCGGCAGCGCTCATCCACGACGACGTCATGGACGCCTCCGACACCCGGCGGGGCATGCCCGCCACGCACCGCTACTTCGCCAGCATCCACGGCGAGGGCCGCTGGGACGGGGACGCCGACAGGTTCGGCGACGCCGGCGCGATCCTGTCCGGGGACCTGTGCCTGGCCTGGTCCGACGAGGTCTTCCGCAGCGCGCAGCTGACCTCTGACCGCCGCCGCGAGGCCGAGCTGGTCTTCGACCGGATGCGCACCCAGCTCATGGGCGGGCAGTACCTCGACATGCTCGCGCAGGCCGCACCGCTGCGCCGCATCGCCGCCGCCGCCGTGCACGGCGGCGGGTCGGGCGGCGCCGCCCCCGCCCCCCGCCGCAGCGACGACGGGGCCGGGCCCGAGGCGGCCGACGAGGCCGCCCTGCGCCGCGCCGAGGCCGACGCCCTGCTGCAGCGGGCCCGCCGCGTCATCTGCTTCAAGAGCGCCAAGTACTCCGTCGAGCACCCCCTGCTGGTGGGCGCCGCCCTCGGCGGCGCCGGCCCGGACCTCACCGAGGCCTACTCCGCCTACGGCCTGGCCCTCGGCGAGGCCTTCCAGCTGCGCGACGACGTGCTCGGCGTCTTCGGCGACCCCGCCCAGACCGGCAAGCCGGCCGGGGACGACCTGCGCGAGGGCAAGCGCACCGTGCTCGTCGCCTGCGCGCTCGGCGCCTCCAGCGCCGCCCAGGCCGACCTGCTGCACCGCCACCTCGGCGACCCCCGCCTCGACGCCGACGGCGTGGCGGCCCTGCGCCGCGTGATCGTCGAGACCGGCGCCCTCGCCCGCGTCGAGGAGATGATCGACGACGGCGTGCGCCGCGCCCGCGAGGCGCTGGCCGCGGCCCCCGTCACCGCGCCGGCGCGCGAGGCGCTGGGCGCCCTCGTCGTCGCCGCCACCTCGCGCGCCGCGTGACCCCCTCCGCGCCGGCACCCCGTCCCCACCCCGACCCACCGCTCCGCGTCCAGCCCCAGGCCAGGAGGCACCCCGTGACCGCGCTCTCGTCCCCCCTGCTCAGCACCTCGCCCGGCGTCGCGCTGCGGCGCGCCGCCGACGCCGTCATCCCCGGGCGCCAGCGGGGCGTGGTCGGGCCGACCGACCACGTCGTCGTCGTCGGCGCGGGGCTGGCGGGCCTGTCCGCCGCCATGCGGCTGGCCGGTGCCGGCCGGAAGGTCACCGTGGTGGAGCGCGAGGCGCACCCCGGCGGGCGCGCCGGCCGCCTCACCGTCCCGGCGCCGGACGGCGCGGGCGACTACCGCTTCGACACCGGCCCCACCGTGCTGACGATGCCCGACCTCATCGCCGACTGCTTCGACGCGCTCGGCGAGGAGATGTCCGACTGGCTGACGCTGGAGCCGGTGAGCCCGCTGTACCGCGCGAGGTACGCCGACGGCTCCTCCCTCGACGTCCACGCCGACCCCGAGGCCATGACCGAGGAGATCCGCCGGGTCTGCGGGCCGGAGGAGGCCGCGGGGTACGAGCAGTTCGTGCAGTTCGTCTCCGAGCTCTACCGCGCGGAGATGCGCACCTTCATCGACAGGAACATCGACACCCCGCTGGACCTGGTCCGCCCCGACCTGCTGACGCTGCTGCGCCGCAAGGGCTTCTCCAAGCTCGCACCGGTGGTGGCGCAGTACCTCAAGGACGACCGCCTGCAGCGCGTCTACTCCTTCCAGGCGCTCTACGCGGGCCTGTCCCCCTACGACGCCCTGGCCATCTACGCCGTCATCGCCTACATGGACTCCGTGGCCGGCGTCTTCGCCGCCCGCGGCGGCATGAGCGCGGTCCCCTCGGCGATGGCGGCGGCCGCTGCCGCGCACGGGGTGGAGTTCCGCTTCTCCACGACGGTGGAGAGCGTGGAGCACTCCGGCGGCCGCGCCACCGCGGTCATCACCTCCGGCGGTGAGCGGATCGCCGCGGACGCCGTCGTCCTCAACCCCGACCTGCCGGTGGCCTACCGCGACCTGCTGGGCGTCAAGCACCGCCGCCTGCGGCCGCTGGTGTACTCCCCCTCCTGCTACCTCATGCTCGCGGGCTCGAAGGCCTCCTACCCCGACACCGCCCACCACACGATCCTGTTCGGGCGGGCGTGGAAGGAGGTCTTCGAGGAGCTCACCGGGGGCCGCCTCATGAGCGACCCCAGCGTGCTGCTCTCCACCCCCACCGTCAGCGACCCGGGCCTGGCCCCGGACGGGCGCCACGTCTACTACGTGCTGTTCCCCACCCCGAGCCTGTCCGCGGGCGCCAAGCACGGGCTGGACTGGAACGAGGTCGCCCCGCGCTACCGCGAGCACGTCATCGCCACCCTCGAGCGGCGCGGCTACCCCGGCTTCGGCGACGGCATCGAGGTGGAGGACGTCACCACCCCGCTGGACTGGGAGGCCCGCGGCATGGCCGACGGCGCACCCTTCGCCTCCTCCCACACCTTCGGGCAGACCGGGCCGTTCCGCCCCGGCAACCTGTGGGGGGAGAACGTCGTGTTCACCGGCTCGGGCACCCAGCCCGGCGTCGGGGTGCCCATGGTGCTGGTCTCCGGCCGCCTGGCCGCCGAGCGCATCACCGGCCGCGACCCGCGCTACCGCTCCCGCGCGTGGCGGTGAGCGGGCTGAGCAGCACGACGACGGCGGCGTCATCGCCGTCCCCGTCGTCCTCGCTGCGCCGCAGGCCGCCCGGCAGCTCCAGCCTGGACGCCGCCGGCGTCAGCGACCCGCAGCTGCGCGCCGACCTGCTGGAGTGCCGCCGCCTGCACGCCGAGCACGGCAAGACCTACTTCCTGGCCACCGCGCTGCTGCCGCCGGCCAAGCGGCCGTGGGTGTGGGCGCTGTACGGCTTCGCCCGCTACGCCGACGAGTTCGTCGACTCCCTCACCGACCCCGACCCAGACGCGCTGGTCACCTGGTCCGACGGGTTCCTGGCCAGCCTCGACGGGCGCGAGGAGCCGACCGAACCTGTGGGCCGGGCGATGCTGGCCACCGTGCGGCGCTGGGACGTGCCGCTGAGCACGGTGACGGCCTTCCTGGAGTCGATGCGCGCCGACATCACCACCACGCACTACCCGACCTACGCCGACCTGCAGGGCTACATGTACGGCTCGGCCAACGTCATCGGCCTGCAGATGCTCCCCGTGCTGCAGCCGCTGCCGGGCGCCGAGGCGGAGGCCGCCCGCCGCGCGGAGCTGCTGGGCGAGGCGTTCCAGGTGAGCAACTTCATCCGCGACGTCGGCGAGGACCTCGACAGGGGCCGCACCTACCTGCCCGACGAGCACCTGGCGGCCTTCGGGGTGACGCGTGAGCTGCTCGAGGCCGGGCGCCGCGCCGGCCCGGACGCCCCGCTGGACCGGCGCGTGGCGGAGCTGCTGCGCTTCGAGGTGGCCGAGAACCGCAAGGTCTACCGCGAGGCCGAGCCGGGCATCGACCTGCTGCACCCCACCAGCCGCGACTCCATCCGCTGCGCCTTCGAGCTGTACGGCGGGATCCTCGGCGCCGTGGAGGACGCCGGCTACCGGGTGCTGGCCCAGCGCGTGTCCGTGCCGGTGCCACGCCGCCTGGCGGTGGCGCTGCCGGCGCTGGCCCGCGCCCGCGCCGCCCGCCGGGAGATGGCCCGGTGGAAGGCCCTCCCCCGCCAGTGACTCCCCCTCCCCCCGTGATCATGGGCGATCGGCCGCCGCGGAGTGGCCGGTCGCCCATGATCACGGGGACGGGACCGTGGGCGCGGTGAGGGCGCAGGACCGGGAGGTGCTGCGGCTCGCGGTCCCCGCCCTGGGCGCGCTGCTCGCCGAGCCGCTGTTCCTGCTGGCCGACTCCGCCATCGTCGGCCGCCTCGGCGTGCTCCCGCTCGCCGGCCTCGGCGTGGCCGGGGCGCTGCTGGCCACCGCCGTGTCGGTCTTCGTGTTCCTCGCCTACGGCACCACCGCCACCGTCGCGCGCCGCGTGGGCGCCGGCGACCTGCGGGCCGCGCTGCAGGGCGGTGTCGACGGGATGTGGCTGGCCCTCGGCCTGGGCGCGGTGGTGGCGCTGGTCGTCTTCGCGGCCAGCGGGCTCCTGGTCGACGCCCTCGGCGCCTCCGAGGCCGCGCGCCCCTTCGCCCGCACCTACCTGCACTGGTCCCTGCCGGGGCTGCCCGGGATGCTCGTGGTGCTGGCCGCCACGGGCGTGCTGAGAGGCCTCCAGGACACCACCACCCCGCTCGTCGTCGCGGTCACCGGTGCGGTGGTGAACACCGCGCTGAACCTCCTGCTCGTCCACGGCGCCGGCCTCGGGGTGGCCGGGTCCGCCGCGGGCACGGCGCTCACGCAGCTGGGCATGGCCGCTTGGCTCGCGGCCGTCGTCGTGCGCGGGGTCCGCCGCGAGACGGGCTCGTGGGCGGCCCTCGCCCCCCGCGGGCTCGGGGTGCTGCGCAGCGCCCGCGACGGCGTGCCGCTGCTGGTGCGCACCCTGGCGCTGCGCGCCGCGCTGCTGCTGACCACGTACGTGGCGGCGCGCCAGGGCGACGCCGGCATCGCCGCGCACCAGGTGGCGGGTGTGCTGTGGACCACGACGGCGCTGGCCCTGGACGCCCTCGCCATCGCCGCGCAGGCGCTGGTCGGGCGGGCCCTCGGGGCGGGGGACGCCGTCGGCGCCCGCGCCCAGGTGCGCCGCCTCGTGGTCTGGGGCGCGGGCGCAGGGGCGGTCATGGGCCTCGCGCTCGCCGTCCTCGCCGTCCCCGTGGCCGGGCTGTTCACCCCTGACCCGCAGGTCCGGTCCGCGCTGGCCGCCGCGACCGTGGTCCTGGCGTGCTGCCTGCCGCTGGCGGGCTGGGTGTTCGTGCTCGACGGGGTGCTCATCGGCGCCGGCGACGGCCGCTACCTCGCCGGCGCGAGCCTGGTGTCGGCGGCCCTGTACGCGCCGCTGGCCCTGGCCGTGCTCGCCTGGGCCCCGCCGGGGCGCACCGGCCTGGTGTGGCTGTGGGTGGTCTTCGCCGGTGCGTACACCGCCGCGCGCCTGGCCACGCTCGTGCCGCGCGAGCGCGGCGGCGCGTGGCTGGTCACCGGCGCGGTGCGCTGAGGCCGCCCGAGGCGCGCCCCGCCGGGCGGGTCAGTAGCCGAGCACCTGCGCCCGGCGGCGCACGGGGGCGATGCGGTTGGCCCGCAGCGCCTCCGCGGGGGCGCAGCCGAGCGCCTCGTCCGGGGTGAACAGCCACCGCAGCGCCTCGGCGTCGCTGAAGCCGGCGTCGAAGAGCACCGTCAGGGTGCCCGGCAGGCTGACCATCGGCTCGGGCTCGACCAGCAGCGCGGGAACCTGCAGCACCTTGGGGCTGCCGCGGCGCACGCCCAGCAGCAGGTGCTCGTCGAGCATGCGCCGCACCTTCGGGACGTCGCTGTCCAGCCTCTCGACGATGTCGGGGACGGTCAGCCAGCCGTCGTCGGGGACCAGGGAGGAGAGCAGCTCGAGCTCCTCGGACGTGTCAGCCACGCCGCAGAGCCTGCCACCGACCGGCTTGTGGAGAGACGCCACCCGGCGGCGGAGCGCGACCGTAGACTCCCCGGCGTGGCGACAGCGGTGAAGGACCCCCTCGTCGGGCGCCTCATCGACGCCCGCTACCTGGTGCACGACCGCATCGCCAGCGGCGGCATGGCCACCGTCTACCTGGCCACGGACACCCGCCTGGAGCGGCCCGTCGCGCTCAAGGTCATGCACAGCCACCTGGCCGCCGACGCCTCCTTCGTGGCGCGGTTCACCCGCGAGGCCAGGTCCGCGGCACGCCTGAGCCACCCCGGCGTGGTGTCGGTCTACGACCAGGGCGCCAGCGACAGCACGGTCTACCTGGCCATGGAGTACATCCCCGGCCGCACGCTGCGCGACCTGGTCGCCGCGTCCGCGCCGCTCACCCTCGGTGACGCCCTCGACCTCATCGAGGAGGTGCTCGACGGCCTGGCCGCCGCGCACGCGGCGGGCCTGGTGCACCGCGACGTCAAGCCCGAGAACGTCCTGGTCGGCGACGACGGCCGGCTGCGCGTGGCCGACTTCGGGCTGGCCCGGGCCGCCACCACCGCCACCGGCGGCGCCACGAGCACCCTGATCGGCACCGTCGGCTACCTCGCGCCGGAGCTGGTGCTCGACGGCGCCTCCGACGAGCGCGCCGACGTCTACGCCGCCGGCGTGGTGCTCTACGAGCTGCTCACCGGCCGGGCGCCCTTCGCCGGCGGCGCGCCCGCCCAGGTGGCCTTCCGCCACGTCAGCCAGGACCTGCCGCTGGTCTCCGAGGTGCGCCCCGGGCTGCCCCCGGGCGTCGACGAGCTGGTGGCCAGCGCCACCGACCGCGAGCCCGACCGCCGTCCCCGCGACGCCGGCGTCATGCTCGACCAGGTGCGCGCCCTGCGCGACGCCCTGCCCGACGCCGCGCTCGACGCACCGCCCGCGCTGGTCCCGCAGGCCCCCGCGGCGGGGCTGCTCGAGGGCACCCGGGTGCACGGGGGCGAGCACGTGGTGGCCCTGCCCGTCAGCGAGCTGCGCGACGCCGCCGCCCCCTCCCCGACCCGCGCCGAGACCCGCGCCGAGCTGCGCGAGCAGCAGCGCGGGGCCACCCGGGCGCTCCCCCGCCCGGCCCCGCCCGGGTCGGGCCCGCTGGGCCTGGCCGACGCCGACGACGACGCCGGTGCCGCCGAGCGGCCCTCACCCGGGCGCGCGCGGCGCCGCGGGCCGCTGCTGCTGGCGCTGGTGGCCGCCGCCGTCGTCCTCGTCCTCGCCGGCGGGGGCGCAGCGCTGTGGGCCTACACCGCCGGGCCGCTGGCCCGCCTGGCCGTGCCCCAGGTGGTCCCGGGCACCCGGGCCGCCGCGGAGCGGACGCTGGAGGCGCGCGGCCTGCGCCCCGCCCTGGACGAGAGCTTCAGCGACACCGTCGCCGTCGGCGGTGTCATCTCCACCAACCCGCCCGCCGGCGCCCGCGTGGAGAAGGGCGCCACCGTCACGGTGCTCATCTCCCTGGGCGCCGAGCTGCGGAAGGTGCCCGCGCTGGCCGGCCTCGACGAGGACGCCGCGGAGGAGGCCCTGCGGGACGCCGGGCTCGAGGTCGGAGACGTCGGCGAGGGCTGGTCGGAGGACGTGCCGAAGGGCCGGGTCATGGCCCAGCAGTGGGCCCCCGACCCGCCGCTGCGGGCTGGCACCCCCGTGGGCTTCACGCTGTCCCGGGGCCGCGAGCCGATCACGGCGCCGGCCGACCTGACCGGCAAGACGGTCGCCGAGGCGACCAAGGCCATCACCGACGCCGGGCTGCAGGTCGGCAAGACCGACCGCCGCGACGACGACGACGTCCCGAAGGACTCGGTCATCTCCGCGACCCCCAGGCCGGAGGGCGGCCAGCTCCACCGCGGCGACCGCGTGGACCTCGTCGTCTCCGACGGGCCCTCGCAGGTCGAGGTGCAGGACGTGCGGGGGCGGTCCCTGGACGAGGCCCGCGCCGCCCTGGAGGGCCAGGGGCTGCAGGTGGTCGAGCAGCGCGTCTTCATCGGGCAGCGGGTCTTCGACCAGCAGCCCGCCCCCGGCACCCCCGTCGACGTCGGCTCCAGCGTCACCCTCGTGGTCGGCTGAGGCCGCCGCACCCGCTCAGCGGCCGAGCAGCTCCCCCAGGACGGCCGCGGCCAGGTCGGTGCCCTCGTCGTCGACGTCGAGGTGGGTCACCAGGCGGGCGGTGCGCGGCCCGAGGGCCGACAGGGCCACGCCCCGCTCGGCGGCGGCGAGCACCAGGGCGCGGGCGTCGTCGACGTCCAGCACCACGATGTTGGTGTCCACGGCGCCGGGGTCGGTGCAGCCCGGACGGGCCGCGGCCGCGGCCTCGGCGAGGCGGCGGGCGCGGGCGTGGTCGTCGGCGAGGCGCTCGACGTGGTGGTCCAGGGCGTGCAGCCCGGCCGCGGCGAGCAGGCCGGTCTGGCGCATGCCGGCGCCCATGCGCTTGCGCCAGGTGCGGGCCGTCGCGATGTTGTCCGCCGAGCTCACCAGCACCGACCCGACCGGCGCGCCCAGGCCCTTGGACAGGCACACCGAGGCGGTGGCCACCACGCCCCCGACCTCGCGCACCACGCCCTGCCAGCCGCCGGGGTGGTCGGCGCCCTGCACGACGGCGGCGTTCCACAGCCGGGCGCCGTCCAGGTGCAGGGCCACGCCCGCGGCCGATGCCTGCTCGTGCAGCCGGTGCAGCGCCGCCAGCGGCTGCACGGTGCCGCCGCCGAAGTTGTGCGTGTCCTCCACGGCCACGGCGGCGGTGGAGACCAGGTGCGGGCCGGCGTCCGGGGTCATCATCGCGACCACGCGGTCGACGGCGTCGTCGTCGAGGAGGCCGCGGGAGGCGTCCCACGTGCGCGTGGTGACCCCGGAGGTCACCGCGTGCGCGCCCAGCTCGGCGCGCACCACGTGGGCGCGCGCGTCGCACAGCAGCTCTTCGCCCGGCCCGACGAGCAGCCGCACCCCCAGGACGTTGGCCAGCGAGCCGGAGGGGGTGAACAGCCCGGCCTCGTGGCCGAGCAGCTCGGCCACGCGGGCCTCGAGGGCGGTGGTGGTCGGGTCCTCGGCGTAGACGTCGTCGCCCACCTCGGCCTCGGCGACCGCTCGCCGCATGGCCGGGGTGGGCCGGGTCAGGGTGTCCGAGCGCAGGTCCACGCGGACCGGCGGGCCGCTGCGGGGCGCCGGGGCCCCGTAGCCGCTCGCGCCGGCCGCGGCGGACGTGCTGGTCGGGCCGGTGGTGCCGGAGGCCATCAGGCGGAGCGCTCCTGCAGCATCTCCGCGACGAGGAACGCCATCTCCAGGGACTGCTGGTGGTTCAGGCGCGGGTCGCACAGCGACTCGTACGCCGTCGACAGGTCGGCGTCGACGATGTCCTGGTGCCCGCCGAGCACCTCGGTGACGTCGCCGCCGGTCAGCTCCACGTGCAGGCCGCCGGGGATGGTCCCCAGGGAGTTGTGCACCTCGAAGAAGCCGCGGACCTCGTCGATGACGTCGTCGAAGCGCCGGGTCTTGTACCCCGAGGGGCTGGTGATGGTGTTGCCGTGCATGGGGTCGCACGTCCACACCACCTGGGCACCGGAGTCGGCGACGGCGTCGACGACGGCGGGCAGGTTGTCGCGGATCCTGCCCGCACCCATGCGCGTGACGAAGGTCAGGCGGCCCGGGCGGCGCTGGGGGTCGAGCTTGTCCACCAGGCCGAGGACCTCGTCCTTGGTGGTGGTCGGGCCCAGCTTGACGCCGATGGGGTTGCGCACGCGGGAGAGCAGGTCGACGTGGGCGCCGTCCAGCTGGCGGGTGCGCTCCCCGATCCACAGGAAGTGCGCCGAGACGTCGTAGAGCTTGCCGGTGCGGGAGTCGGTGCGGGTGAGCGCGCGCTCGTAGGGCAGCAGCAGCGCCTCGTGGGAGGCGTAGAACTCCACCCGGCCCAGCAGCTCGTCGCTGTAGGCGCCGCAGGCCTCCATGAAGGAGATGGCGCGCTCGATGTCGCGGGCGGTCGCCTCGTAGCGCGCGTTCGCGGCGTTGCGGGCGAAGCCCTTGTTCCAGGTGTGCACCTGGCGCAGGTCGGCCTCGCCGCCGGTGGTGAAGGCGCGGATGAGGTTCAGCGTCGCCGAGGAGCGGTGGTAGGCCTCCACGAGGCGGCGCGGGTCGTTGCGGCGCGCCTCGGGGGTGAAGGCGAAGTCGTTGACGGCGTCGCCGCGGTAGGCGGGCAGCGTCACGCCGTCGCGGGTCTCGCTGCCGCTGCTGCGGGGCTTGGCGAACTGGCCCGCCATGCGGCCGATCTTGACCACCGGCGTGCTGGCGGCGTAGGTGAGCACCACCGCCATCTGCAGGATGGTGCGCATCCGCTTGCGGATGGAGTCCGCGGTCGCGTCGGCGAAGGTCTCGGCGCAGTCCCCGCCCTGCAGCACGAAGGCGCGGCCGGTGGCGGCAGCTGCCAGGCGCTCGGTGAGCAGGTCGCACTCGCCGGCGAAGACCAGCGGCGGCAGGGTGGACAGCTCGGCGACGACGGCGGCCAGCTCGGCCTCGTCCCACTCCGGCTGCTGCTGCGCGGGCAGCTGCGCGGGCAGGTCGGCCACGGCGCCGTTGGGCGCGGCGAGGGCGTCGAGGGCGGAGCGGTACGCCACGCCGGCCGGCGCCCCCTGGGGCGAGGAGGCGGGCGGGACGGCGCCGGGCTGCGTCGTGGTGCTCACGACCGCCCAGGGTACGGGCGGGCGGCGCGGACGGTCACCGCCGCCCGCCGCCGTAGCCCGCAAGGACGGCGGCGGGCCGCCCGCGCCACCCGGTCGGCGGCAGGGACGGCCCGTCAGCGCGGCCGCGGGGGCCGCAGCGCTCGGCCGGTCGTCAGCCGGAGACGTGCGCCAGCTCGTCGATGCGGGAGGCGGTCACCGTCTTCAGCTCACCGGTGGCCTCGGCCAGCGGCACCTGGACGACCTCGGTGCCGCGCAGCGCCGCCATCGTGCCGAAGTTCCCCTCGGCGATGGCGGTGACGGCCGACAGGCCCGAGCGGGTGCCCAGGATGCGGTCGTAGGCGGTGGGGGTCCCGCCGCGCAGCAGGTGGCCGAGCACCGTGACGCGGGTGGGGAGGTCGGGCAGCTTCTCGTTGAGGATCCGCTCGAGCGCCTCGCCGGCGCCCTTGAGCTGCACGTGGCCGAAGGCGTCGAGCTCGGCGCCGGTGTGGGTGACGTCGCCGCCGGCGGCGATGGCGCCCTCGGAGATGACGACGAGCGGGGCCTCGCCGCGCTCGGCGACCCTCGCGATGGTGGCGGCGACCTCGTCGGCGTCGTACTCCTGCTCGGGCAGCAGCGTGACATGGGCCGAGGCGGCCATGCCGGTGTGCAGGGCGATCCAGCCGGCGTGGCGGCCCATGACCTCGACGATCATGGCGCGGTGGTGGCTGGCGCCGGTGGTGGCCAGGCGGTCGCAGGCGTCCACGGCGATCTGCACGGCGGTGTCGAAGCCGAAGGTGTAGTCCGTGGCCGACAGGTCGTTGTCGATGGTCTTGGGAGCCCCGACCACCTTGATGCCCTGGCCGTGCAGGTGCGTGGCCACGCCGAGGGTGTCCTCGCCGCCGATGGCCAGCAGCGCGTCCACGCCGAGGCGCTCCATGGTGGCGCGGATCTTCTCGACCCCGCCCTCCATCTTGACGGGGTTGGTGCGGGACGAGCCGAGGATCGTGCCGCCGACGGGGAGGATGTGCTCCACGACAGAGCGGTCGAGCGGCGTGGTCAGCCCCTCGACCGGGCCCTTCCAGCCGTCGCGGAAGCCCACGAACTCGAACCCGTACGTGTCCGTGCCCTTCAGCACGGCTGCACGGATGACGGCGTTGAGGCCGGGGCAGTCTCCGCCCCCGGTGAGAACTCCGATGCGCATGGTCACCCACCCTAGCGAGGGACGGCGAGCGCTCCCCCGGCGCGGGAAAGGAGATGACGGGCCGTCACCGCGGCGCCACGATGGGGCCCGTCCCCACCGTGCACGCCCCAGGAGGTCCGCATGCCTGATGACGCCCGCGACGACGCGCCCGCCGAGAGCGCCGCCGAGGCGCAGAAGCGGCGCTTCAAGGAGGCCCTGGAGCGCAAGCAGGGCGCGCAGCACCCGCACGACGAGGTGTTGGGCGGCAAGAACCTGCACGGCCGCGGGGGCGCCACCGCCCGCCAGGAGTTCCGGCGCAAGTCCGGCTGAGCCACGGCCGTCCCGGCCGTCACCCCCGTCGGCCAGCCCGACACCAGGTCAGCGACGTCGTCGGCGCCCCGGGCCGCTCGCCGGGCGCGCAGGCGGGGCCCCCTCCCCGGCGGCGCCGGTCGGCGCGCCGACGGCGGCAGCGGCCTCGTCGAGCGCTCCGGCGACCTCCAGCAGGGAGGCGGTCAGCTGGGCGTGCTGCTCCGGTGGCAGGTGCGCCACCGAGGCGTGCACCGCCAGGCCGATCGGGCGGTACACGGCACCCAGCTGCTGCCACCTCTCCGGGCGCAGCGCGATGCTCACGGCGCGGCGGTCGGTGGGGTCCTGGCTGCGGGTGACCCACCCGGACCGCTCGAGCCTGTCGACCAGGGCGGTGACCGCCGGGCGGGTCAGGTGCAGCGCTCCGGCGAGCCAGGCGGCGCTGCGGGGCCCGTCCTCGAGGAGGTTCAGGGCGCGCAGGTCGTTGCGCCCCAGGCCCAGGTGCTGCGCCGCGGCGTGCTCGCAGGCGCCGACCGCCTGGTACAGCGCCCGGCACGCGAGCAGCAGCGGGGCGTCCGGCGGCACGGCGCCCGGGTCGTCGGACTCGCTGGGCCGGTGGGGTGCGCGCGACCCGTTCATGGTGCGATCATCTCACTGTTCGACCAGTGAACTGATGTGGAGGTGGAGGGACCGTGCAGTGGACCGAGACCGTCGTCGTGCAGGCCCCGCTGGAGCGGGTGCGCCGAGCCGTGGCCGACGAGCACGAGGTGATGAGGTGGTCGGCGTGGCCGCAGGCGACCGGGTGCACCTGCGCCGTCGACGGCGACGGCACCTCGCCCGGCTCGGAGATCGTCTTCACCGACCCACGCGGCCGTGAGCAGGGGCGCCAGCGCCTGCAGGGCGTCACCGAGGCCGGCGCAGGGCACGGCGAGGAGGTCGTGGTGGCCTACCGCCTGAGCAACCGCGGGCCGGGCGGGCGCACGATGCACCCCGAGGTCGACTTCCGGCTGGGGGCCACCGGCCCGACCACCACGCAGGTCGCCTTGGACTTCCGCGCCACCCCGCCGCTGCCCCCGCCGCTGCGCCAGCTGGCCGAGCGGGTCATGGCACCGCGGGTGCGGGCCCTGCACGTCAAGGACCTGGAGCAGCTCAAGGCCCACGCCGAGACGGCCGCCGTCGAGGAGGAGCGGTGAGCGAGCCGGCGCAGGACACCTGGGACGACGACGTGGCCCGCGGCCTGGTGCCCCCCAGCGCCTGGGCCGCTGACGAGCAGGCCCGCGCCCGCGGACGCGTCGCCGTCTTCAACGCCGGCCGGCCCGGCGGGCTGGACGGCTGGACCATGGACGCCCGCCAGTACGCCGCGCTGAGGGAGCTGATCCTCGAGGTGCTCGCGGAGGCCGGTCCGGACGGCGTGCTGCTCAAGGACCTCGTCGCGCGCACCCAGGCCGAGCTCGGCGAGCACGAGCTCTTCCCAAAGGGGCGGCTGCGCAACTACTGCACCTTCACCAAGGTCGACCTGGAGGCGCGGGGTCTGGTGCGCCGGCTGCCGGTCCGCGGCGCCCAGCGCGTCGCCCTCGTCGACGCCGCGGACGACCCCGTGCCCGGCTGACCCCGTGCCCGGCTGACCGCGTGCCCGGCTGACCGAGCCGGGCGCACCGCTCAGCGGCCGCGCCACGCGCGGCGCAGGTCGGCCAGCCACGCCTCGCCCAGCGCGGCGCCGCCCGGGAGCCGGTCCTCGACGTCGTAGCGCCAGCTGGTGGCCAGGGCCCGCCCCAGCAGCCGGCACTCCTCCAGCAGCTCGCGGTCGACCCCGGGGCAGGCCTCTCCCACCCCCGCCGGCGCGTGGGCGAGGTCGTGCTCCACCGGCCCCCGGCAGCAGGTCTCCCAGTCGATGAAGACCGGGCCCTGCTCGGTCACCAGCACGTTGCCGGGGTGCGGCTCCCCGTGCAGCAGCTGGTCCCTCCCTGCGCGCTGGACCCGGTCGGCCCCCTTGGTGAGGACCTCCAGCAGCAGGTCGCGGTCCGCGGGGGCCAGGCGCGGCGTGCGCGCCGGGTCGGCGACCAGCCTCCGGGCCCGCTGGGCGCGGTCGGTGACGTGCGGGGCGACCACGGCCACGCCGCGCAGCGCCGCGTGCAGCCGCTGCAGGGCCCCCGCCAGCTCCGCGACGCCCAGCGGCGGCGCAGGCCTCGCCCCGCGGTAGGCCCAGAAGGTGGTGACGCAGCTGCCGCGCAGGTGGGGCGCAGCCGGCACCCGGTGGTCGAGCGGGACCACCGGGGCGCCGAGGCGCTCGAGCTGTCGGGCGACCTCGACCTCCAGCACCGCGGTGCGCAGGGCGGCCTCGACGGACGCGGCGCCGGCTGCCGGTCTCACCCGGGCGACCACGTCGCACGGCAGGAGCCGCAGGAGCACCGCGGTGGACTCGCTCAGCACCGCGACCCGGTCGACCTCCAGCCCGAACGACGCGGCGACGGCCGAGGCCGACCCGGCGGCCCGCGCCGACCTCCCTCCCGGCAGGGACTGGGTGCTGCGGTGCTCAGCAGCGTCCACGACGGCTCAGAGCCGCTCGAGGAGCAGGGCGTCCGGCACCCCCCGACACTCCCAGACGGCCGCGCACCCGCGCACCCGCGCACGCGTGGGGCCGCGCACCCGCACCCCTGTGCGCCGCACCACAGCCGTCTCCTGCCGTGCTGCCGCTCGTCACCGACCGCCACGGGGTGAGACTGGTCCGGTGGGCGCCGGGCGTGAGGACGAGGGCGCCGGGCAGCCCCGCCTGGCGCGCCGCGGGGTGCTCCTGCTGACGCTGCTGGGGGCCGCGACGCTGGTGGCCGGGCTGGTCAGCGGGTCGCTGACGGACCGGGACGGGAGCGCCGGCCCGGCTCCCTACGGCGTGGCGGGCTGCGAGCGGCCGGTGGCCGCCGCCCCGGTGGACGTCACGGTCACCGCCCGGGCGGTGGGGTCCGACGGCGCGCCCACCGGCGTGCTGGGCGGCACCGGGGCGCAGGACGGACCTGGCGGCGGGCTGCAGGTCGGCGCCAGCGTCCGCGACCTCGCCGGCTACGCCGCCCGCGCCGTGGTGGCCTGCGAGGTGGTGCAGGTGACGGTCTACCTGCACGACGCCACCGGCGGCGGCGCGGTGCCCGGCTCGCTGGAGCGCGCCGACCGGCTGCTGCAGGTCGAGGGCCAGGGCGGGCGCGGGCGCGTGGCAGCCCTCGACTGGCGCACCTGGGAGGCGTCGCTGCCCGAGGGCGCGCGCGCCGGGGAGCTGCAGGAGCAGGCGAGCTGGCTGGTCACCCTGCTCGACCCGCAACCGGGCACCTACCGGCTCACCGGGCGGGTGACGGCGTCCGGTGAGGGCGCACCAGCCACCAGCGGTGACGTCGAGGTGCTCCTCACGCTCGCTCCGCACGCCGGGTAGCGGGCCGGACCCGCCTCCGGGCGACCACCGGCTCGACCGGCGGGTCAGCGGGAGGGGCGGCGCAGGGGGGGCAGCAGCAGCACCAGCGCCGTGGCGAGCAGCACCACCGCCCCCACCACGCCGAGCACCGGCACCGGGCCGGTGACCAGGCCCCCGTCCGGCCCCGGCAGCGCCACGAGGACCGCGAGCGCGACCACCTGGGTGCCCGCCTGCACCGCCGCCCACCGCGCCAGCGGCCGGCGCACCGCCGCCAGCTGCACCCGGGCGCGCGCGGGCAGCACCCGGGCGAGCGCGGTGAGCACGTGCAGCAGGTGCAGCCCGGCGAGCAGGGCGAAGAAGCGCGGCTGCACGGGCAGCAGCGGCTGCAGGACCTGCGCGCCCGCCAGCACGAGCACCAGCGCGACCACGACCGGTGGGGAGGGGCGCAGCGCGACCACCGCGCCGACCGCCACCGCCAGCTGCCAGCTCCCCGGAATGGCACCGGCGACCAGCACGGCGGCCACCGCGCCCGCCACCAGGCGCAGCACGAGGGCGGGGACCGCGGGGCCCACGTCGGGCCACGCGGGGGCCGCCACCTGCGGGCGCCGCCCCCACGAGGGCCGCGCGACCCGGGAGGTCAGCGCGTCCCACCCGGGCACCCTCATCGCGACCTCACCGCGCCCCGACCGCGCCCCGCGGCGCCGGCCGGCGCCGCGAGAGCGCACGCAGCTGCGCCCGCCGCCCCGCCGTCCCCGCGGCACCCGCCCAGGAGACCACCTCCACGCCCACGGAGCGCAGGTCTTCCAGCCTGTCCTCCCGCTCAGCGGCCACCACCCGGTGCGCCAGGCGCTGCGCGGGGGTGCTGCCGCCCAGGCGGGGCGCGGGCAGCACGTCCACGGCCACCACGCGGTGCCCGCGGCTGCGCCAGGTGCGCGCCGCCGCGCCCGCGACGTCGTCGAGGAAGGTCGAGAGCACGTACACCAGCGCCGCAGGCGGCACGGGCGGCAGCCGCCGCACCCCGCTGAGCACCCCGGCCGCACGGGTGGTGGCCACCGCCGCCAGCACCCGGCGCAGGTGCCGGTCTCCGGAGCCGACCGCGGTGGCGCGGTGGGCACCACCCAGCTCGCAGAAGCCGACCCGGTCACCGCGCCTGACCGTGCCCGCCGCCAGCGCGCTGGCCGCCTGCCGGGCCAGGTGCAGCGAGCTGGTGCCGCGGCGCTCCGCCCGGTTCGCGCCCCACTGCGCCACCACCTCCCCGACGTCGTCACGGGAGTCGAGGACGACGACGGCGGCGGCGTCCGAGGTCGCCAGGCTGCGCCGCACGTACAGCTCGCTCACCTCCCCCGGGGTGCTCGAGCGGCGCGCGGTGGTGCGCCAGTCGATGCGCCGCAGGCGGTCACCGGGCACGAACGGCCCGACGTCGCGGAAGTCGCCGCCCTGGCCCGGGCGGGAGGAGTCGTGCACGCCGCTGAGCCCCCGCAGGCCCGGGGGCAGCGGCAGGTCGGCGACGGGGGCGAACGCCGGCGCGAGCACCCGCTCGGCGCTGACGGGCCCCAGCGGTCCGGCCACCAGGGCGGCGTCGCCGGTCGCCAGGCCCAGCTCGGCGCGGGCGACCTCCTGCGGCCCGGAGACGCCCAGCAGGGCGACCTCGCCGCGCAGCTCGGTGGTGCCCGGCCCGACGGCCAGCACCCGCGAGCGCCCTCCGACCAGCCGCAGCCGCACCAGCGCCAGCTCGGTGCCCGGGGGCACGGCCAGGCCCACCCGGTACTCCACCCGCGGGCGGGTGGAGCCGTCCTCGCGGCGGTCCAGGCGGCTGTCCACGGCCACGTCCAGGCCCGCCTCCCCCGCCGGGGGCCGCTGTCGGCCGAGGGCGGCGGTGAGCAGCAGCGGCGCGCCCAGCAGGGCGACGTCGGGCCGCCCCAGCACCAGGCCGGCGGCGGCGAGCACCACGCCCAGGCCCAGGGCCAGCGCCGGGGCGGCCGTCCATGTCCAGTCCGGCCGCTGCCTCACGGGCGGGCCGCAGCGGCGGCCGTGGCCGGCCCGGGCACGGTGGCCACCACCGCCCGGACCACCTCGGCGGTCTCGGTGCCGGCCGCCCAGGCGTCGGTGGTCAGCACCAGGCGGTGCGCCAGGACGGGCCCGGCGGCCCGCTTGACGTCCTCGGGCTGCACCCACGCGCGCCCGTCGAGCACCGCCAGCGCCCGGGAGACCAGCAGCAGGGCCTGCGAGCCGCGCGGGCTGGCGCCGACCTGCACCGAGGGGTGGGCGCGGGTGGCCACGGCGAGGTCCACGCAGTAGCCGGCGACGTCCGGGTCGACGTGCACGGCCTCCACCGCCGCCTGCATCGCGAGCACGGCGGCGGCGTCCACCACCTGCTCCACGGGCGCGGCCTCCTGGCGGCGCCCCACGCGGTTCAGCAGGATCCGCTGCTCCTGGGCCCGGTCGGGGTAGCCGACGGCCAGGCGGACCATGAACCGGTCCAGCTGGGCCTCGGGCAGCGCGTAGGTGCCCTCGTGCTCGACGGGGTTGGAGGTGGCCACCACCCGGAACGGCTGTGGCAGGGGGAAGCTGCGGCCCTCCACCGTGACCTGCCCCTCGGCCATGGCCTCCAGCAGCGCCGACTGCGTCTTGGGCGGGGTGCGGTTGACCTCGTCGGCCAGCAGCAGGCTGGTGAAGACCGGCCCGGGCTGGAAGGTGAAGGCGCGCTCGGCGGGGTCGTAGACGAAGGAGCCGGTGATGTCGGCGGGCAGCAGGTCCGGCGTGCACTGCAGGCGCCGGAAGTCCAGCCCCAGGGCCGAGGCCAGGCTGCGCGCCGCCAGCGTCTTGCCCAGGCCGGGCACGTCCTCGAAGAGCACGTGCCCGCCGGCCAGCAGCGCGGCCAGGGCCAGCTCCAGGGCGTCGTCCATCCCCACCGCCACGCGGCCGACCCGCTCCAGCACCTCCCGCGCCAGGCGGGCGACGTCGTCCACCTCCAGCCGGGCGCCCCCGGCCCCCGCGCCCTCCTGCTGCTCGCTCACGCGTCTCCCTCCGGTCCTGACGACGACGGCGGCGGCTGGGCGCCGCCGGGTCCCAGCTCCTCCAGCCTGGCCAGGCAGTGCGCCACGGCCCTGACCCCCGGCGTCGGGGAGGAGCGCGAGAGCAGCACCCGCACGGCGGGTGCGCCCAGCAGCCCCTCCGCCGCCGCCCGGCCTGCGGGGTCGTCCAGGTCGAGCCCGCGGCGGCGCAGCCGGGCTCGGCCCAGCGCCTGCACGCGCACCAGGCCGGCCTGGCCCATGCCGCCCTGGCGCGCGGTGAAGGCCACCGACAGGCCCACCAGGTCGCTGCGCGAGCCCGGCTCGGAGGCCGCTGGCTCCGCGGGCCAGCGGTGGGCGTCCTGGCGCGGCAGCGCGACGCCCACCAGGCCCGCGCACAGCAGCGCCAGACCGATCGTGGTGACCTCCGCCGCGCTCCACCCCGCGACGGCCATGGCCACCACGAGCACCGCCACCACCGCGGCCGCCACCTGCACCCGGGTGCGGCGCGGCTCGCGCAGCAGCTCGCGGACCGCCTCCCGCAGCGCCTCAGCCGCCACGCGGCACCTCCCCCTGCACCGGGGCCTGCACCGGGGCCTGCACCGGGGCCTGCACCGGGGCCGGGGCCTGCACCGGGGCCGCACCGGCGGCGTCCCAGGAGCGGGCCAGGGCGCGCAGGGCGGCGCGGGCGCGGTCGGCGTCCTGGCCGTCCGCTGCGCCGCTGCGCCGCTGCGCGGCGGTGCCGAACCGCGCCCGGGAGTACAGGGCGCGCAGCACCTCCACCGCCTCGCGGTCGGCGGGGACGCGGGCGAGCAGACGGGTGGTGAACTCCGTCGGCGTCTCGGAGGCCAGGCGCGCCAGCCCGGCGTCCTGCGCGGTCTCCTCCAGGCCCAGCCAGGCGCGCACCACGGCGTCGTCGAGGTCGCGCGGCCCTTCGAGCTCCTCCAGGGACCTGGCGATCCCGCGGCGCACCACCGGAGCGCTGGCGACGTCCAGGGGCTCCCCGGACGTCCCCTCGACCGGCGCCAGGCGCTCGCGGCGGCTGGTGCGGCGCCGCCACAGGCGCAGCACGAGCAGGGACAGCAGCAGCACCAGCACCACCACGCCCACCGCCAGGGCCGGCAGGGCGAGCGCCGACAGGTCCAGCGGCGCGGCTCCGGGCAGCACGTCCAGCTCGCTGGAGGTGCGGGTGGGCGTCGGCGTCGGCAGGGGGGCTCCGGGGATCGGGGGCCGCCGCCCGGAGGGGGTGGTCAGGCCCTCGGCGGCGGCGGCGAGCACCACCAGCAGCACCGCGACGGCGGCGCCGACCACGAGCCGGTGCTGGCGCACAGCCCCTCCCCCGCCGCTGGTCACCACGGGCCGCCGCTGCTGCAGCCCTCGGGTGCCGGGGCGCCGGCGCCCCGCAGCACAGACAAGCACGCCCCGGCCGGCCGGCTCCGCCCGGGGCGGCCCGGCCCAGCCCGCGGGTGCAGCGGCCTCAGCGCCGCCGGTACCAGGTGGTGCGGTAGCGGGGCCCGGTGCGGGAGGTGGCCCAGCCCCCGCCAGCCGGCTCACGGCGCTCGGCGGACCACGCGGCCGGGTCGACGTGCGGCGCGAGCGCCTGCTGGGACCGGTCACCCCCCACCTCGAGGTCGACCTCGGTGACGACGAGGACGTCGAGGACGCCCTCGTCCAGCGCCAGGGCGTACACCTGCGCGCCGCCGATCACCCACACCTCGCCGTCGGCGCCGTCCCCGGGCTCGGCGGCGGCCGCGAGCGCCTCCGGCAGGGTCGCGGCGGGCACCGCACCGGGCGCGGTCCAGGAGCGGTCACGGGTGAGGACGACGCAGCGGCGGCCGGGCAGCGGCCGGAACCGGTCCGGCAGGGAGTCCCAGGTGGCGCGGCCCATGACCACGCCGTGGCCCCTGGTGGTGCGGGAGAAGAGGGCGAGGTCCTCGGGCACGTCCCACGGGACGGTGCCGTCGGCGCCGATGACGCCGCTGCGGTCCTGCGCCCACACGGCGCCGACCGCGCTGCCGGCCCCGCTGCCGGAGGCCCTGTCGGGCCCGGTGGCGCTCACACGGCCACCGGCGCCTTGATGGCCGGGTGGTGGGAGTAGCCGACCACCTCGACGTCCTCGACGGCGTGCTCCAGCAGCGGCGCCGGGCGCAGGCGCAGCTGCGGGAAGGGGAACGGCTCGCGGGAGAGCTGCTCGCGCACCTGGTCGACGTGGTTGTCGTAGACGTGGCAGTCCCCGCCAGTCCAGATGAAGTCACCGACGTCCAGGCCCACCTCGGCCGCGACCATGTGGGTCAGCAGCGCGTAGCTGGCGATGTTGAAGGGCACGCCGAGGAAGAGGTCGGCGCTGCGCTGGTACAGCTGGCACGACAGGCGGCCGCCGGCCACGTAGAACTGGAAGAGGGCGTGGCAGGGCGCCAGCGCCATCCTGTCCAGCTCGGCGACGTTCCAGGCCGAGACGAGCATGCGGCGCGAGTCCGGGTCCCGCCGCAGCGTGTCGAGCACCTGGGCCAGCTGGTCCACGGTGCCGCCGTCGGGAGTGGGCCAGGAGCGCCACTGCACGCCGTAGACCGGGCCGAGGTCGCCGTCGGGGCCCGCCCACTCGTCCCAGATGGTCACGCCGCGCTCCTGCAGCCAGCGGACGTTGCCGTCTCCGCGGAGGAACCACAGCAGCTCGGCCACGACCGAGCGCAGGTGCACCCGCTTGGTGGTGACGAGCGGGAAGCCCGCCGACAGGTCGTAGCGCAGCTGCGCGCCGAAGACGCTGCGGGTGCCGGTCCCGGTGCGGTCGGCCTTGGGCGCGCCGTGCTCCATGACGTGGGCGAGGAGGTCCTCGTACTGCCGGTCGACGGGCCGGTCGACGGGCCGGTCAACGGGCGCGTCGGCGGGGGCGAGCTGCTCCGGGGTCACCGCGGCAGGCTAGACCGCGCCGACGACGACCGGGCGCCGCCACAGGGCCGCCGTCCGCCTTCCCCCTGGGCGCGGGGTGGCCCTGGTCCACTCCTGCGAGAGCAGGGCCACCCTGCGCCCAACCGGGGTGGGAGCGGCTCCACCCGGGACCGCGCAGGAGCGCGGGGCAGCATGGGCTCGTGGACGTGCCTGCGACCCGCGTGCTGCTCATCGGCTTCGAGCCCTTCGACGGCGACCGGGCCAACCCCTCCTGGCCGGCGGTGCAGCGGGCGGCCGAGCTGCTGGAGGACGACGCCCGGCCCGCGGGCGGCCTCCTCGTCACGACGAGGCTGCTGCCGGTGGAGTTCGGGCGCAGCGCCGACCTCCTGCGCGCCGCCGTCGACGCCGCGGGCGCCGACGTCGTCGTCTGCGCCGGGCTCGCCGGGGGCACCGACGCCGTGCGGGTGGAGCGGGTGGCGGTCAACCTCGACGACGCCCGCATCCCGGACGCCGCCGGCCACCAGCCCGTCGACGTCCCCTCCGTGCCCGGCGGCCCGGCGGCCTGGTTCGCGACGCTGCCCGTGAAGGCGGCGGTCCGCGCCGTCGCCGACGCCGGGGTGCCGGTGCAGCTGTCGCCCAGCGCGGGCGGCTTCGTGTGCAACCACGTCTTCGCCGCGCTCATGGACCACCTGCAGCAGCGCGGCGAGGGCTCCCGCGGCGGCTTCGTGCACCTGCCGTGGGCGAGTGAGCTGCCGCACCCGCCGGGCGTGCCGCACCTGCCGCTGGAGGAGCTGGCCCGGGCCCTGGTGGCCGTCGTCCGTGCGGCGCTGACGACCTCGGAGGACCTGCGCGTCCCCGGCGGCCGGCTCCACTGACGCGGTCGGCGGCGCGGGGGACGTCGCGCTGGGTCGCGCGCCGTCAGGCCGGCAGCAGGCGCACCCCGTCGTCGTCGCCCACCAGCCGCACCTGGGACAGGTCGACGACGAGCGCGTCAGCCCCGGCCTGCTGCAGCTGGGCGACGCGGTGCGTCGTCGCGACCGCCAGCGTCGCGCACCCGGCGGCCCGGCCCGCCGCAATCCCGGCGGGCGCGTCCTCGACCACCAGGCAGCGCGCCGGGTCGACCCCGAGGCGCCGGGCGGCCAGCAGGTAGGGCGCCGGGTCGGGCTTGCCGCGCTCGACGTCGCTGGCGGTGACCACGACCGCGGGAGCGGGCAGCCCGGTGGCGCCGATGCGCGCGGTGGCCAGCGGGCGGGTGCAGGAGGTGGCGATGGCCGCCCGCGGCGCCGGCAGCGCCGCGAGCGCGTCGCGGGCGCCGGGCAGCACCACGATGCCGTCGGTGTCGGCCACCTCGATGTCGTCGATGCGCTGCGTGGCCGACGCCCACCGGTCCGGGGGCAGCAGCCGCTCCACGATCTGCGCCGAGGGGATGCCGTGCATGCCCGCCAGCCGCGCCGGGTCGACGCCCTCCTCGGCCGCCCAGCGGTACCAGGAGCGCACCACCACGGGGCCGGAGTCGATCAGCGTGCCGTCCATGTCGAACAGCACCGCCTCGAAGGTCCGCGCGGCCAGGGCGTCCAGCCCGAGGGGCAGGCCCTGCGGCGCGGGCAGGGGCTCGGTGTCCACGGCGGGCAGACTAGAGCCGGTGAGCACCCCCGACGGCCGGCCCACCCCCGCCGGCCGCCCCGCCGCCACCGCCGCGGCCGCCGGTCCGCGGCGCCAGCGCCTCGTGGGCGTCGACGCCGCCCGCGGCCTGGCGCTGCTGGGGATGATGGGCACCCACCTGGTCTCGCGCACCACCGCCGACGGCTCGGTCAGCTGGGTGTACGAGGTCTTCAGCGGCCGGGCGTCGGCGCTGTTCGCCGTGCTGGCCGGGGTGGGGCTGGCGCTGGCCACCGGCCGCACCGACCCGCCGCGCGGCCGGGAGCTGCGCGCGGCGCGCGCGGGCGTGCTGGCCCGCGCCGCCGTGGTGGCCGGGGTCGGCCTGCTGGTGGGCCTGGCGCCGGGCTACATCTACGTGATCCTCGTGTACTACGGGCTGCTCTTCGCGATCGGCTCGCTCTTCGTGGGACTCCGCTGGCGCGCCCTGGCGGTCCTGGGCGGCACGTGGCTGCTGGTGGGGCCGGTGGTGGCGCGCCTGGTGCGCCCCCTGGTGGCCGGTCCCGGCGGGGCGCCCACCTTCGACGTCCCCGACCCCACCTCGCTGCTGAGCCCGCTGCAGCTGCTCACCGGCCTGCTGGTCACGGGCGTCTACCCGGTGCTGACGTGGACGGGCTACCTGCTGGTGGGGATGGCCGTGGGCCGCCTGCCGCTGCAGCGGGCGGCGGTGGCGGGCTGGCTGGCGGCCACCGGCGCGGTGGCCGCCGTGGTGGCGCCGCTGGCCTCGGCGGCGGCGCTGGGCGCGGCCGGGGGCCCGCAGGTGCTGCAGGGGCAGGCGCCGCCCTCCTGGCAGCTCTCCGACCTGCCGCTGGCGCTGGAGACGTTCCTGCCCGGGGCCACGCCGACGACGACGTGGGCGTGGCTGCTGGTCGACACCCCGCACTCGGCCACCCCGTTCGACCTGGTGGGCACCACCGGCAGCGCGCTGGCGGTGCTGGGCCTGGCCCTGCTGGTGGGGCGGTCCGTGCCGTGGCTGCTCGCGCCGCTGGCCGGGGCGGGCGCGATGACGCTGACGCTGTACTCCCTGCACGTGGTCACCTCCCGGCCCACGGCCGAGGTGCTGGGGGGTGAGGCCGCGTGGCTGTTCCACGCTGGCGCCGCGGTGGTGGTCGGGCTGGCCGTGCGCGAGTCGGGGCGGAGGGGCCCGCTGGAGGCGGTGGCCGCCGCGGCCACGCGGGCGGCCCGCGACCTGGTCCTCAGCCGCTCGGCCACCCGGTGAGCGCGGGCGCGCCGCTCAGGCGGTGACGGGCGGCAGGTCGGCGTCGACCACGGCGGTGCCGTCGGGGTCGAGCACCTGCACCCTGGCGGCGTCGGCGCGCAGCACCGCGGCGTTCATCGTGCAGTCGATCGCCCCGCCGGTGCCCAGGACCGTCCCGGCGACCACCGCGCGGCCGGCCTCGTCGACGACCACCACCTGGTAGGTCTCACCCGCGGCGAGCCCGTCCAGGTCGAGCACGGTCTCGGTGCCCCACCGGTGCGCGACCACCGAGGCCGTCGCGCCCACGCCGGGTGAGGTGGTCACCGCGACCTGCTCGACGGCACCGAGGGTCCCGGGGGGACCGACGACGACGGCGGGCCGGGCCCGCTCGTCCAGCGCACCGCGCACCAGCGCCCCGCCCAGGCCACCCACCGCGAGCAGCAGGCACGCGGCCAGCGCCAGCCCCGCGGTGCGCCGCGCCGAGCGCTCACCCGGGCGCCGCGCGGAGCGCTGGCGCGGCAGCTGCGCCGCCGGCGCGGGCGCGCGTCCCGGCTCGTCCTCCTGCGGCAGCGGGCGCGGCGCGGTCTCCCGCCACGCCGCCGCGGGCTCGCGCAGGGGCTCCAGCTCGGCCAGCACCCCGCGCAGCTCGGCCAGCTCGGCCGCCGCCCGCGGCTCGCGCGCCAGCAGGTCCTCCAGCTGCGCGCGCTCGCCCTCGTCGAGGTGGCCGGTCGCCGCGGCGGCGAGCAGGGCCCGGTCAGCGTCGTCCACGGTCGTCCACCTCCTGCAGCTCGGTCCGGAGCGCCTTGAGCGCGTAGAACATCCTCGTGCGCAGCGTGGCCACGGCGACGCCCGTCTCCTGGAATACGTCCGCGTAGTCCCGTCCGTTCAGGTGCACCTGGACCACCACCTGGCGGTGCTCGGGGCTCAGCTGCGCCAGGGCCTGCGCCAGCCTCATCCGCTCCACCACCGCGGCCGGCGCGTCGCGCGGGTCCGCGACCTCGGGCAGGGAGGCGTCGGCGGCCACGGGAGCCCGGCGCGCGCGGGCGCGGGCAGCGTCGACCACCACGTTGCGAGTGATCGCGAACAGCCAGGTGCGCACCGACCCGCGGTCGGGGTCGTGGCGCTCCGCGGAGCGCCACGCGCGCAGGAAGGCCTCCTGCACGCAGTCCTCCGCCAGGGCCCTGTCCCGCAGGGCGCTCGCGGCGAAGGCGACCAGGGACGCGCCGTGCTCGGCGTAGGCCGCGCGCACGTCGAAGGCGCTGCGTCCCACCGTGCTCCTCCCGCTCACCGCTGGCGCCGCGCGGCTCCTGCGCGGCCCGGCCCGCGAAAAAGTACAGACCGCGCTGAACGCGGGCGATCCGGGCGTCGTAGGACCGGGTGAACCCCCCGACAGCGGAGGGGTCCGCTCACACGGAGGAGAAGTCCATGCGCCCCACCCGCACCGCCGCCGCCGCTGCCGCCGGAGCGATCGCCCTGTCGGCCCTCGGGGTCGGCGCCGCTCAGGCCACCGGACCCAAGGGCGGCGGTCCCCAGGGCGGCCAGGCCGTCGTCGCGCTCGCCGGCCAGGGCACCTCCCTGGTGCAGCTGCGCGTCACCGGCACCGTCCGCGCCATGGAGGCGAAGAAGGTGACCGGCTTCCTTCCCGAGGAGGACACCAAGCTCGTCGGCATCGACCACCGCGTCCAGGACGGCAAGCTCTACGGCGTCGGCGACAAGGGCGGCGTCTACACCCTCGACGCCGGCAGCGGCGCCGCCACCAAGGTCGCCCAGCTGACCGTCGCCCTGCAGGGCAGCGCCTTCGGCGTCGACTTCAACCCCGCCGCCAACGCGCTGCGCATCATCAGCGACACCGGCCAGAACCTGCGCCACCCGTTCGCGACCCCCGGCGCCGCCACCGTGGCCGACACCGCGCTGAACTCCCCCACGGCCACCCCGCCGGTCACCGGCACGCAGGGCGTGACGGGCGCCGCCTACACCAACAACGACCTCGTCGACACCACCGGCACGGTCCTGTACGACATCTCCACCGCCAGCGACCAGCTGCTCATCCAGTCCCCCGCCAACTCCGGCGCCCTGGTGCCGGTGGGCGCCCTCGGCGTGGACGCGCAGGGCGACGCCGGCTTCGACGTCCTGTCCGAGCTGCGCGACGGCAAGGCCGTCGGCGCGAAGGCGTGGGCCTCGCTCACGGTGGGCGGCAAGGCCGGCCTCTACGAGGTCAACCTCGTCAACGGCTCCGCCTCCAAGGTCGGCGACCTGCCCGCGGGCGTCACCGACATCGCGGTGCCGCTGGCCCGCTGACCCCGGGAGGGGCGCGCAGGCAGCGGACGTCGGGCCGGAAGAGGGGGCCGGCCCGGCGTCCGCTCAGGCGCTGGTCGAGGACCGGTGCAGCGCGCCCGCGCGGCGCATCGCCGCGCGGGCGCGCTTGCGGTCACCGGCGACGTCGTAGGCGCACGCCAGCCGGAACCACGAGCCGAAGTCCTCCGGGGCGGCCTCGGTCTCGGCGCGGTAGCGCTCGAAGGCGGCGTCAGCGGCGGCCCGCTCGATGCGGCCCGCCTCGTTGCGCGGCAGGTCGTCGGGGGGCAGGCGGCCCTCGGCCGCCAGCTGGCGCGCCATCGCCTCGGTGCGCACCCCGAAGAGCAGCTCCCGCCCGATGGCCCAGACCACCAGGACCGGGAGGATGAGCACCCCGACGCCGAGCGCCACCGCCGCGGGCTCACCGCTGGCGACGAGCACCACACCGCGCTGGCCCAGGAGCACGAGGTAGAGCAGCAGCGCGGCCAGCAGCAGCCCGATGACGGCCTTCGTCTTCACGCCCGCTCCACTCCCCCGCCGCGGCCGGTCAGACGCCGAGCAGGTGCTCGAGGCCCACGGTGAGGCCGGGGCGCTGCGCCACCTCGCGCACCGCCAGCAGCAGCCCGGGGGCGTAGGCGGTGCGGTCGGTGGCCTCGTGGCGCAGGGTCAGCACCTCGCCGTGGTTGCCCAGCCAGACCTCCTGGGCGGCCATGACGCCGGCCATCCGCAGGCTGTGCACGGGCACGCCCTCGACGCTCGCGCCGCGGGCGCCCTCCATCGACGACGTCGTCGCGTCAGGGGCCTGTGCAGTGCCGGCCTCCCGGCGGGCGGCGGCCACGAGCTCCGCCGTGCGCACCGCCGTGCCGCTCGGGGCGTCGACCTTGGCCGGGTGGTGCGCCTCGAGCACCTCCACCGACGTGAACCAGCGGGCGGCCTGCTGCGCGAAGCGCACCGCCAGCACCGCCCCGAGGGCGAAGTTGGGGACGACGACGACGCCGGTGCCCTCCGGCGCTGCGTCCAGCTGCGCGCGCAGCCGGCCCAGCGCGGCCTCGTCCCAGCCGCTGGTGCCCACCACGACGTGCACGCCGGCGGACACGAGCGCCCCGACGACGCCCGGGGACGCGGACGGCACGGACAGGTCCACGGCCACCCGGGCGCAGGACTCGCGCGCCAGGGCAGCGGGGTCGTCACCGCGGCCGGCGCGGGCGACGAGCTCGAGGTCGTCGGCGGAGCCGACGGCGTCGCACGCCATGCGGCCCATCCTCCCGCCGGCACCGACCACGAGCACGCGGGTGGGTCCGTCCGGACCGCCGCTCACGGGGCGACCCCCACGGGGTCGGCGTCGAAGGGACCCACCACGGTGAGGTGGTGCGGCGCGGCCCACAGCTCCGCAGCCAGCTGCTGCACGTCCTCGGCGGTCACCGAGGCCGCGCGGGCCAGGGCGTCGTCCAGGGACAGGAACTCCCCGTGCACGAGCTCGGCCTTGCCCAGGCGGGACATCCGGGATCCGGAGTCCTCCAGGGCCAGGACGGTGCCGCCGCTGACCTGGCCGATCGCGCGCTCCAGCTCACCCTCGCGCAGGCCGTCGGTGGCCAGCAGCTCCCACTCGCGGGCCAGCAGCTCCACCACCTGCGGCACCCGCGCCGGCGTGCACCCGGCGTAGACGCCGAACAGGCCGGCGTCGGCGTAGCCGGAGGAGAACGAGTACACCGAGTACGCGAGCCCGCGGCGCTCGCGCACCTCCTGGAAGAGGCGGCTGCTCATGCCCCCGCCCAGGACGGCGTTGAGCACGGCCAGGACGTGGCGGCGCGGGTCGCCCGCGCGCAGCCCGGCGCCGCCGAGCACCACGTTGGCCTGCTCGGTGGGCCGGTCGACCGTCAGCACCGAGGTGGCGGGCAGCCCGTCGGCGATGCCGCGGGCCCCCCGGCCGCCCGAGGAGCGGCGCGGCAGCGGCGTGCGGTCGTCCCGGGGCCACCCCGCACCGGCCAGGGCCGCCGAGACCGCGTCGCAGACGGCGTCGTGGTCCAGGCCGCCGGCGGCGGTCACCACGAGACCGGGAGCGGTGTAGTGCTGCTGGTAGTGCTCCCAGACGGCGTCGCGCGGCACGTCCAGGATGGTCTGCGCGGTGCCGCCGATGGGGCGGCCCAGCGGGGTGCCCTCGCCGAAGACCTGCTCGGTGAAGCGCTCGTGGGCGACGTCGACGGGGTCGTCGTCGTTCATCGCCAGCTCCTCGAGGATCACCTGGCGCTCGCCCTCGAGGTCGTCGGGGTCGAGCGTGGCGGAGGTGACCATGTCGGCGATGACGTCGACCGCCAGCGGCAGGTCGGTGTCGAGCACCCGCGCGTAGTAGGTGGTGTGCTCCTTGCCGGTGGCGGCGTTGGACTCCCCGCCGACCGCGTCGAACGCCGAGGCGATGTCGAGGGCGGAGCGGTTGCGGGTGCCCTTGAAGAGCAGGTGCTCGAGGAAGTGCGTGGAGCCGTGGTGGCCGTCGGCCTCGTCGCGCGACCCGACGCCCACCCAGGCGCCCAGGGTCGCCGAGCGCAGCCCGGGCACCGCCTCGGTGAGCACCCGGACGCCTCCGGCCAGGACGCTGCGGCGCACGGTGGCGCCGGCGTCCTGGCCGGAGAGGACCAGGGTGCCCTCCTGCTCCAGGGGCAGGGGGACGGCCGTCATGTCAGCGGGTCAGTCCTCAGATCGCCGCGGCCGGAGCGTCGGCCTCGGAGGCCTGCTCGCCGGGGGCGTCGGAGCCCTCGACGACCGGGGACAGGCTGAGCTTGCCGCGCGGGTCGATCTCGGTGATCTCCACCTGGATCTTCTGGCCCACGGAGACCACGTCGTCGACGGACTCCACGCGCTTGCCGCCGGCCAGCGCGCGCATCTTGGAGATGTGCAGCAGGCCGTCCTTGCCCGGCGTCAGGGAGACGAAGGCGCCGAACGCGGTCGTCTTGACGACGGTGCCGACGTAGCGCTCGCCCACCTCGGGCATCTGCGGGTTGGCGATGGCGTTGATCGCGCTGCGCGCGGCCTCCGCCGACGGGCCGTCGACGGCGCCGATGTACACGGTGCCGTCGTCCTCGATGGAGATGTCGGCGCCGGTGTCGTCCTGGATCTGGTTGATCATCTTGCCCTTCGGGCCGATGACCTCGCCGATCTTGTCGACCGGGACCTTCACCGAGATGACGCGCGGGGCGGTGTCCGCCATCTCGTCGGGGCTGTCGATGGCCTCGGCCATCACCGACAGGATGTGCAGGCGGGCCTCGCGGGCCTGGGTCAGCGCGCTGGCGAGCACCGAGGCGGGGATGCCGTCGAGCTTGGTGTCCAGCTGGATCGCGGTGACGAACTCGGAGGTGCCGGCCACCTTGAAGTCCATGTCACCGAACGCGTCCTCCGCGCCCAGGATGTCGGTGAGCGCCGCGTAGCGGGTCTCACCGTCGACCTCGGCGGAGACCAGGCCCATGGCGATGCCCGCGACGGGCGCGCGCAGCGGCACACCGGCGTTGAGCAGCGACAGGGTGGACGCGCAGACCGAGCCCATCGAGGTGGAGCCGTTGGAGCCCAGCGCCTCGGAGACCTGGCGGATCGCGTAGGGGAACTCCTCGCGGCTCGGCAGCACCGGCACGAGCGCGCGCTCGGCCAGGGCGCCGTGGCCGATCTCGCGGCGCTTCGGGGAGCCGACGCGGCCGGTCTCGCCGGTGGAGAACGGCGGGAAGTTGTAGTTGTGCATGTAGCGCTTGCGCGTCACCGGCGAGAGCGTGTCGAGCTGCTGCTCCATGCGGAGCATGTTCAGCGTGGTGACGCCCAGGATCTGGGTCTCACCGCGCTCGAACAGCGCCGAGCCGTGCACGCGGGGCAGCACGTCGACCTCGGCCGAGAGCTGGCGGATGTCGCGCAGGCCGCGGCCGTCGATGCGGGTGCCGTCGCGCAGGATCGACTGGCGCACGAGCGCCTTGTTCAGCGAGCGGAAGGCGGCCGAGACCTCCTTCTCGCGCCCCTCGAACCGGGCCGCGAGGGCGTCCTTGACCTTGGCCTTGGCGGCGTCGGTGGCGGCCTCGCGCTCCTGCTTGTCGGCGATGGCCAGCGCCGCCGTGAGGTCCGCGGTGCCGGCGGCCTCGACGGCCTCGTACACGTCGTCGGAGTAGTCCAGGAAGCGCGGGAACTCGACGGCCGGCTTCTGCGCGGCGGCGGCCAGCTCGGCCTGGGCGCGGCACAGCTCGGCGATGAAGGGCTTGGCGGCCTCGAGGCCCTGCGCGACGACCTCCTCGGTCGGCGCCGGGGCGCCGCCCTTGATGGCGTCCCAGGACGTCTCGGTGGCCTCGGCCTCGACCATCATGATCGCGACGTCGTCGCCCACGACGCGGCCGGCGACGACCATGTCGAAGACGGCGCGCTCGATCTCGGAGTGGCGCGGGAAGGCGACCCACTGGCCGTCGATCAGGGCGACGCGGACGCCGCCGATCGGGCCGGAGAACGGCAGGCCGCTCAGCTGGGTGGACGCGGAGGCCGCGTTGATGGCCAGCACGTCGTACGGGTCGTCGGGGTGCAGCGCGAGCACCGAGATGACCACCTGGACCTCGTTGCGCAGGCCGCTCACGAACGAGGGGCGCAGCGGCCGGTCGATGAGGCGGCAGGTGAGGATCGCGTCGGTGCCGGGGCGGCCCTCGCGGCGGAAGAACGAGCCGGGGATCTTGCCCGCGGCGTACATCCGCTCCTCGACGTCGACGGTGAGCGGGAAGAAGTCGAAGCCGTCGCGCGGCTGCTTGCCGGCGGTGGTGGCGCTCAGCAGCATCGTCTCGCCGTCGAGGTAGGCGGCGACCGAGCCGGCGGCCTGCTTGGCGAGGCGGCCGGTCTCGAAGCGGACGGTGCGGGAGCCGAACGAGCCGTTGTCGAGGACGGCGGTGGCGGCGGAGATCTCGGGACCCTCCACGGGTTCCCTCTCTTTCTCTCGATGGGCCGGGCGCGAGCGGGCGCTGACCGGCCATCGATCGAAGCCGCCGGTCCGCCCCCGCGGGCGGGGGTTCCGGCGGCCACTGTCGAGGACCGGGCCTCGCGCGGACCGCCCGGTGCTGTCAGGGACTGCGGGGAAGCGCTGCGACCCCCGGCGGGCGCCGGGGGTCGCAGGAGGTCAGCGGCGGATGCCGAGCCGCTCGATCAGCGAGCGGTAGCGGTTGATGTCCGTCTTGGTCAGGTACTGCAGCAGACGGCGGCGCTGGCCGACGAGCAGGAGCAGGCCACGACGGCTGTGGTGGTCGTGCGGGTGCTCCTTGAAGTGCTCGGTGAGGTCCTTGATGCGCTGCGTGAGCAGCGCGACCTGCACCTCCGGGGAGCCCGTGTCGCCCTCGGCGGTGGCGTACTCGGTCATGATGCGCTGCTTGGTGGCGGCGTCCAGGGGCATGGCGCGGCACTCCTCGTGGTGTCTCGTTGCGCGGCGCTCCGGGGCTGGTCCACCCGGGCTCTTCGGTCCGCGGCCGGTCGAACGGCAGCCCCCATGCTACAGCCGCGCGCCGCACCCCCCGCCACGGGCGGTCCGGTGCCCGCCTCAGCCCTGCGAGGGGTGCGCGGCGAGCACCTGGCGGCAGCGCACCACGTCGGCGTCCATCTGCTCCACGAGCGCCTCCACGGAGTCGAAGCGCAGCGTGGGCCGCAGCAGCTCCACGACGTCGACCCCGACGCGCTCGCCGTACAGGTCCAGCTCCGCGGAGGCCTGCGCCCCGACCAGCGCGTGCGCCTCCAGGCGGCGCTCCAGGCCGTCGAAGGTGGGGTTGGTCCCGATGGAGACCGCGGCCGGCAGCACCCGGCCGCCGCGCGCGGCGGCCTCGGCGTCGGAGGCCCCGGCCAGGCCCAGCCGCACCAGCCACCCGGCGTAGACGCCGTCGGCGGGGACGAGCACCTCCACCTGGCCCAGGTTGGCCGTGGGGTAGCCGAGCTCGCGCCCGCGGTGGTCGCCGTGGACGACGACGCCCTCCACCCGGTGGGGCCTGCCCAGCTGCTCGGCGGCGGCCGCGGCGTCGCCCTCGGCGAGCAGCTCGCGCACCCAGGAGGAGCTCCAGCGCCGCTCGCCGTCGTCCTGCTGACCGCCGTCGCCGTGGACGTCCTCCAGGGCCACCGTCTCGAAGCCGTGCTCGGCGCCCAGCGCCCGCAGGGTCTCCAGCGAGCCCGACCCGCTCCTGCCGAAGCGCGCGTCGCGCCCGGCGCAGACCACCTCGGCGCCCAGGGCGCCCACGAGCACGTCGGCGACGAAGCGCTCGGGAGGCCACGAGGCCAGCTCGGGGGTGAAGGGCAGGACGAGGACGGCGTCCAGGCCGGTCTGCTCCAGCAGCTCCAGCTTGCGCCGCAGCGCGGTCAGCAGCGGGGGCGCCGCCTGCGGGCGCAGCACGGCCAGGGGGTGGGGCTCGAAGGTGACCGCCACGGCCTGCCCGCCGCGGCTGCGCGCCCGGGCCACCACCGCCCGCAGCACGCTGGCGTGGCCGCGGTGCACCCCGTCGAAGTTGCCGAGCGCCACCACCGAGGGGCCGAACCCCGCCGGGACCTGCTCCAGGCCAGACCACCGCTGCACGCCGACAGTCTGGACGCCGTCCCGGCAGGGCCGCCGAGGGGGGCCGCAGGGAGGGCCGCCGGGAGGACCGCCGGCGTGCGGGAGCCGGTGGTGCGGCCGATCATGGCGGGATGGCAGGGATCCTCGACAAGCTCACCCGCTTCGCCCGCAGCCCGCAGGGGCAGCGCGCCATCGGCACCGCCAGCCGCAAGGCCCAGGAGTACGCGCGGGACCCGAAGAACCGCTCGAAGATCGAGCAGCTGCGCTCGCGGCTCGGTGGCCGCGGCGGCTCGGCCGGCGGGGGCAGCACCCCGCGCTGACCGGCCGCTGACCTCACCGCGGCTCGCAGGCCGCGGCGAGGTCGCCGTGGTAGGCGAGCACCACCGGGCCGCCGGCGCAGACCGTGCTGCGGCCCGGCTCCAGCGCGCTGCGCGCCTCGCGCCCGTGGTCGGGCGCGGCCAGGCCCAGCAGCGACTCCAGCGCGCCCGGGCCGGTGACCCGGTCCACGCGGGTGTCGTCGGGGTCCTGCCCGGCGGACTGCGCGGCCCGGCGGTAGGCCTCGTCGTAGCCGAGCACCGCGTCCGCCAGGCCGACGTCCACGGCGGTCTGGGCGTCGTAGAGGTAGGCGCCCAGCTGGTCCCTGACGGTGGCCTCGGGGATGCCGCGGCCCTGGGAGACCCACGCCACGAAGGCGTCGTACTCCCGGGCCAGGCCGGCGGTCCACACGGCCCGCTCCTCCTCGGTCATGTCGCGGTAGGGGTTGCCGAAGTCCTTGCCCCTGCCCTGCGACAGGTACTCCTGGGTGATGCCGCCCTCGGTGGTCACCCCGGGGGCGAGCAGGGAGCCGGGGATGCCGGTGACGTCGCGGTAGCGCTCGAAGGGCCCCGAGATGACGCCGATGCTGCCGACCAGGCTGCCGTGGTCGACCACGACGTCGTCGACGCCGGCCATGGCGTACATCCCGCCGGAGGCCGACAGCCCCTGCACGAACGCCGTGACCGGGTTGCCGGTGCGCTCGGAGTAGCGCTGCACGGCGTCGGCGATCGCCCGCGAGCCGTGGATGGTGCCGCCGGGGGTGTTCATCTCCAGCACCAGGCCGTCGGCGTCGTCGGGTCCGAGCTGGTCGATGGTGCGGGCCACCTCGTAGCCGTAGGTGGCCGCGCCGAAGGTGGCGCCGTCGCTGGGCCCGCCGAGGATGGTGCCGCTCACGGGGACCGCCACCAGCCGGCCGGTGGCGGCCGGGTTCCCCCAGACCGTCTCGGTGGCCCGCTGCCCGGGGCCGGTGGCCGTTCCCGCCAGGCCCGCCAGCCCCGCGACCAGCGCGGCGACCAGCGCCCCGCCGACCACCAGGCAGACCGCGCCGAGCACCAGGCCGGCCCCCAGGCTCGCGCCGAGCCCGAGGCCGAACCCGCGGCGGAACCCGCCGCGCTGGCGCGGCGGGGGGGCCGGCTGGGCCGCCGGCGGGAACCCCTGCTGGGGCAGCTGCGGCGCGGCCGTCCCGGGGCCCTGCGGGGGCAGCGGTCCGGAGCTCCCGGGCGGGGGCGCTCCGTACGGGTCGTGCGGGGGCGGGGTGCTCATCGTGGCGCTCCGTCGTGGTCCGGTGGCAGTGCGCCGACGGTATCCGGCCCCTGCGCGCACCCATCGGCGATCATGCACAAGACCCGCACCCGAGGGTTCCGGGTGCGGGTCTCCTGCATGATCACCGGCGGGTGCGGCTAGTCGCGGCCGCCGCGGGCCGGCTCCTCCAGCGCCACCTCCTCGTCGGTGAGCAGCCGCGACCTGATGAGGAACCTCACGCCCTCGGGGGCCTCCAGGCTGAAGCCCGCCCCGCGGCCCTTGACGACGTCGACGGTGAGGTGGGTGTGCCGCCAGTACTCGTACTGCGACGCGGACATCCAGAACGGCGCACCGGCCACCTCCCCCAGCAGCACGTCGGCCTCGGAGGTGATGAAGTCGCCGTCGGGGAAGCACATCGGCGACGAGCCGTCGCAGCAGCCCCCGGACTGGTGGAACATCACCGGCCCGTGCTGCTCGACCAGCTGCGCGACGAGGGCCGCCGCCTCGGGGGTGATGTCCACCCGCGAGGCGGCGACCGCTCCTGGACCCGTGCTCATGGCAGCGTCCGGGCCGCCCGTCAGAAGAAGCCGAGCTTGTCCGGGGAGTAGCTGACCAGCATGTTCTTGGTCTGCTGGTAGTGGTCGAGCATCATCTTGTGGTTCTCGCGGCCGATGCCCGACTGCTTGTACCCGCCGAACGCCGCGTGCGCCGGGTAGGCGTGGTAGTTGTTCACCCACACCCGGCCGGCCTGGATGCCGCGGCCCAGGCGGTAGGCGGTGTTGGCGTCGCGGGTCCACACCCCGGCGCCCAGGCCGTAGAGGGTGTCGTTGGCGATGCGCAGCGCGTCGTCCTCGTCGGAGAACTTCGTCACCGAGACCACCGGGCCGAAGATCTCCTCCTGGAAGATCCGCATCGAGTTGGAGCCCTCGAAGATGGTCGGCTCGATGTAGTAGCCGTCCGGGTAGCCCTCCACGGTGCGCTTCCCGCCGCCGGTGCGGACGGTGGCGCCCTCGTCCCGGCCGATCTGCAGGTAGCTGAGGATCTTCTCCTGCTGGTCGTTGCTCGCCTGCGCGCCGATCATCGTGGCGGTGTCGAGCGGGTCGCCGGAGACGATCGCCTCCACGCGCTTCGTGGCGCGGTCCATGAACTCGTCGTAGATCGACTCGTGCACCAGCGCGCGCGAGGGGCAGGTGCAGACCTCGCCCTGGTTGAGGGCGAACATCGCGAAGCCCTCGAGCGCCTTGTCCAGGAAGCTGTCGTCGGCGGCCATGACGTCCGGCATGAAGACGTTGGGGCTCTTGCCGCCCAGCTCCAGGGTCACCGGGATGAGGTTCTGCGAGGCGTACTGCATGATCAGCCGGCCCGTGGTCGTCTCGCCGGTGAAGGCGACCTTGGCGATCCGGTCGGAGGAGGCCAGCGGCTTGCCCGCCTCGGCGCCGAAGCCGTTGACCACGTTGAGCACGCCGTCGGGCAGCAGGTCGCCGATGAGCTCGACGACCTTGAGGATCGACCACGGCGTCTGCTCGGCGGGCTTGAGCACCACGCAGTTGCCGGCCGCGAGCGCGGGGGCCAGCTTCCAGACGGCCATGAGGATCGGGAAGTTCCACGGGATGATCTGCCCGACCACGCCGAGCGGCTCGTGGAAGTGGTAGGCGACGGTGGAGTCGTCGATGGGCGAGATGCCGCCCTCCTGGGCGCGGATGGCGCCGGCGAAGTAGCGGAAGTGGTCCACCGCCAGCGGCAGGTCGGCGTTGAGCGTCTCGCGGACGGCCTTGCCGTTCTCCCAGCACTCGGCGACCGCGAGCTCCTCGAGGTGCTCCTCGATGCGGTCGGCGATCTTGTTGAGGATGTTCGCGCGCTGCGCCGGGCTGGTGCGGGCCCAGGTGTCCTTGACGCCGTGGGCGGCCTCCAGCGCCAGGTCGACGTCGGCCTTGGTCGAGCGCGCCACGTGGGTGAAGGTGTGCCCGGTGACGGGCGAGACGTTGTCGAAGTACCGGCCCTCCACCGGCGGGACCCACTTGCCGCCGATGTAGTTGTCGTAGCGCTCCTCGAAGCTGACGAGAGCGCCCTCGGTGCCGGGCTGGGCGTAGGCCATCGCGAACCTCCTGCTCGACCTCAGTGTCGTGCTCCCCGGGAGGGGATGGCCGATGCTCGCCCGCGCCCGGTTGGCGCCTGGTTGGTCGGCTCCCGGGGCGGCCCGCCGGGCCGCTCGGGCGGGCGGCCCGGCGGGCCGCTCACGCGGCCTGCGGCTGCCCGGGCGCGGGGGGCTCGGGCGGCAGCGGCGCCTGCGGCCGGGTCAGCGCCTCGCGCGAGGTGCGCCGGTCGGCGCTCCAGGTGGTCACCGCCGCCCAGGCGACCGCGGCCAGCGGCACCGAGAGCACCGCACCCACGATGCCGCCCAGCACGGTGCCCGCCGTCAGGGCCAGGAGGATGGCCAGGGGGTGCAGGGAGAGCGCGCGGCCCAGCAGCAGCGGCTGCAGGAGGTTGCCCTCCAGCTGGTTGACGGCCACGACGATGCCGATGACCACCAGCGCGGCGACGGGTCCGTTGGTGACCAGGGCGACCAGCGCGGCGAGCACCCCGGCCGCGACCGCCCCCACGATGGGGACGAACGCCGCCACGAAGGTGACCAGCGCGATGGGCAGGGCCAGCGGCACGCCCACGATCGCGGTGCCGGCGCCGATGAAGACGGCGTCGACCAGCGCGACGGTGGCCGTGCCGCGCACGTAGCCGCCCAGGACGCCCGCGGCGGAGTGGCCCACCCGCTCGAGCCGGCGGTGCCTGGCCCCGTGGGTGCCGCTGATGAGGAAGGCCCAGATCCGCGGGCCGTCCTTGAGGAAGTAGAACAGCACGAACAGGGCCAGCACGGTGCCCGTGGCCACCTGCGCGGCGGCGTTCAGGCCGGCCAGGGCGCCGGAGCGGAAGCCCGCACCGGTGAGGACGCCGACGGCCGCCTCGCGGGCCTGGTCGACCTGGGCGTCGCTGACCGGCAGCCCGCCCTCGCTGATGAGCCGCTGCACCTGGGCGAGGCCCTCCTGGGCGCTGGCCTGCAGCTGCGGCCACTGCCCCTGCACGGCGCCGACCACCGCCCACACGACCAGCCCCAGCAGCACCAGGCCGCTGAGCAGGACGGTGGCGGTGGCGAGCCCGCGCCCCATGCCCCGCCGCACCAGCCACCTCACCAGCGGGCTGGCGGCAGCGGCGACCAGGGCGGCGATGAGCACGGGCACCACGACCAGCTGCAGCCGGATCGAGGCGAAGACCAGCAGGGCGGCGAGGACGACCACCAGCAGCAGCTGCGCGCAGCGCGTGGCGGTGCGCCCCAGGCCGTCGGCCCACGGGGAGGTCGGCGGCTTGGCCAGCACCGGGGGCTCGACGACCTGCTCCTCGGCGCCCTCGGCCCCCTCGGTGGGCGGGGCGGGCGGGGCGCCCTCCGGCTGCGGCTGGGCGTCGTCGGTGGACCGGCGGAGACCGGCACGAGCGGGGAGGTGCACGGCACGACGCTCCTGCACGGCGGCGGGGCTGTCCACCGGAGGGCGGACGACCCGGGTGCGTCGCCGGCCGGCTCCTACTCCTCGGCCGCCTTCAGGCGGGCCGCCAGCAGCGCCCGGGAGGGCGCCCCCGTGGGCGCGGCGGCCAGCGCCGCGGCGAGCACCTCGGCGTCCCACGGGCACGTGCGGGCCCAGCGCAGGGCGGCCTCGGCCACCGGCGCGGCCAGCAGCGCCTCCCGCACCGCGCACGTGACGTAGCTGGCGGTCTGGCGCAGTTCCGGGGACTCGGTGCCGGCCAGCAGGTCACCGCCGTAGCGCTCCGCCGCCGCCGCGGGCTCGCCCTGCGCGACGGCGTCCAGGACGGCGTCGACGTCCGTGCGGACCGGCAGCGCCAGGCGGTACGGCCGTGAGGTCAGCGCCCCGCCGAGGGCGGCCCGCACGTGGCTGACCTCGGCCTTGAGGGTGGAGGTGGTGACGGGGGCGTCGCCGTACAGCGAGGCGTGCAGCTCGGGCAGCGACAGGCCCTCCGGGTGCAGTGCCAGCAGCGCGAGCACCTCCAGCTGGCGCCGGGTCAGCGGCAGCCGGCGGCCGCCCAGGCGCGCCTCCCCCGGCCCCAGCAGCGTCAGCTCGAGCACCTGCGGGGTGGGCTGGTCCAGCCCCTGCGAGGGGCCCGCGGTGGAGGCCGCGTGCTGCACCAGCTGGGCCAGCGCCCCGGCCGTGGCCGGTCCCAGCGGCTGCGCCCGGTCCCAGGTGGTGGACAGGTCGACGACCCCGAGGGCGCGCCCCGTGCGCTCGTCGTAGACCGGCGCCGCCCAGCAGACCCAGCCCTCCACGGCGTGGGCGTAGTGCTCGGCCGACCAGACCGTGGACAGCGTCCCCGTGCGCAGCGCCAGGTCCAGGGCGTTGGTCCCCACGCTGGCCTCGTCCCAGCGGCCTCCGGGGGCGAAGCCGACGGACTCCGCCCGGCGCCGCATCACCCGCCCCGCCGAGGTCCACAGGATCCGCGCCGAGGCGTCGGTGACGGCGACGACGAGGTCGCCGTCCTCCGCCGCCCGCTCCAGCTGCGGCCCCATGACGCGCACCGCGTGCTGCAGCGGGGAGCCCCGCCACACCCGCTCGACGTCGTGGGGGTCGGACATCGGCGCCACGTCGAGGTCGGGCGCCACGGTGGCGGCCGAGCGCGCCCAGCTGGCGCGGATCTCCTCGCGCACCCCCTCCGGTCCGGCGGCGGAGGAGCGCAGCGCTCCGCGCGCCGAGGCGATCTCGGCGCGGCGCCGCCGCGCCTCCACCGTCACCGTCACAGGGCCTCCCCCGCAGGACTCACCCGGCGTCCTCGCCGGGTGTCGGGCCCAGGGTAGGCGCCGCCGGCCGCGGGGGGCCAGGGCCGCAGGCCGCAGCGGCCCCGCGACCACCCCTGCGGCCCCGCGGTCAGCCCAGCTCGGCCGGGTCGGCGAGGACCAGGACGGGGCGGACGGCGCCGTCGCGCTGCTCGACCAGCGCCACGAGCGCGCCGTCGGGCCCGAGCACCGCGACGGGCGGCGCGCCGGGCCCGGCGGGCGGCGCCGGGAGGTCGACCTGGCCGCTGCCCAGGCGCTGCCCCAGCGCGAGGCGGCGGGCCAGCGCGGCGTCGACCCGGGCCACGGGGAAGACCCGGCGGGCGGCCTCGGCCAGCGGCAGCAGGTGCGCCGCCGCCCCGTCGTCGACGAGGCGGTCCAGGCCCACGGCGTCGGCCTCGGTGAAGGTGCCCACCCGCGTGCGGCGCAGCGCCGTGAGGGACCCGCCGACGCCCAGGGAGGCCCCCGCGTCACGGGCCAGGGCGCGCACGTAGGTGCCGGAGCTGACCACCACGCGCACGTCGGCGTCCAGCGCCGCGACCTGCGGGGCGCGCTCGTCGCGGGCGGGGCGCACCTGCAGCACCTCGAAGGCGCTGACGACCACCGGGCGGGCCGCCAGGACGACCTCCTGGCCCGCCCGGACCAGGGCGTGCGCCCGCTGGCCGTCGACCTTCTTGGCGCTGACGGTGCTGGGCACCTGCTCGAAGGCGCCGGTCAGGGCCGCGGCCGCGCGCTCGACGTCGGCGCGGACCAGGTGGGAGGCGTCGGCGCGGGCGAGGACGTCCCCGTCGGCGTCGTCGGTGTGGGTGGCCACCCCCAGCCGCACCGTGGCCAGGTACTCCTTCTCGGCGCCCACGAGGTGCGTCAGCAGGCGGGTGGCCCGCTCCACCCCGACCAGCAGCACCCCGGTGGCACCGGGGTCGAGGGTGCCGGCGTGCCCGACCCGGCGGGTCCCCGCGGCGCGGCGCACGCGCGAGACGACGTCGTGGCTGGTCATCCCCGCCGGCTTGTCGACGACGAGGAGGCCGCTGGGGGCGGGTCCGCTGCGGCGCTGCTGCACCCCGCCACCCAACCAGGCCGCCCGCGGGGTCCCCCGGACGGGTGCGGCGGGAGGCGCCCGGGGTCGCGCGCCCTCCAGCGCGCTCCCCCGCAGACCGATGACGTGAGCATGAGAAGGCGCTCAGCAGCGAGCCGCCCCGGCCGGCCGGTGGTCGCGACCCCGCACGTGCTCGGCCGCACCACCGGCCTGTTCTACTGCGCCGGCGGGTTCGCGGTCCTCCTCGGCGCCCTCGTCGAGCCCGCGCGCAGCGGCTGGCTGTTCTTCGTCGCCGCCGTCGCCGGCCTGACCGGCGCCGCGGTGCTGGGCTGGGGGACGCGCCTGCCGCACCAGGCCTTCCACGTGCTGGTCGCCGCGGGCACCGGGCTGATCACCCTGGCCGTGGTCGCGGCTCCGGCGCCGCTGACCGGCCTGGCGCTGGCCGGGATCTACACGTTCGTGGCCATCGACGTCTTCTACTACTTCCGCGGGCTGCCGGCGCTGGCGCAGCTCGCCCTGCTCCTCCTGACGGCCACCGCGGCCACCACCGCGCGGGGCGCCGACCCGCTCACCGCCGCCGCCTTCCTGGTGGTGCTCGTCGCGGTGGCCGTGGCCATCGGCGACCTCGCGGCCCGGGCCTCCTCGGCGGCCAGCGACCCGCTCACCGGGCTGCTCAACCGCCGCAGCTTCGAGCGCGCCGTCGAGGTCGCCGTGGCCGACGCGGAGCGCACCGGGGCCCCGGTGGTGCTGGCGCTGCTCGACGTCGACGGCTTCAAGGAGGTCAACGACAGCCGCGGCCACAGCGGTGGTGACGAGCTGCTGCGCTCGCTGGCCGTGGCGCTGCGCGCCCACCTGCCGGAGGAGGCGGTGGTGGCGCGCCTCGGCGGGGACGAGTTCGCCGTCCTGCTGACCCGGACCAGCGAACAGGACGCGCTGCCCCTGCTGGAGCAGGCGCGCCGCCGCGCGGGCCACCCCACGTCCCTCGGAGCTGCCGCGCTGCTGCCGCACGAGGCCGTCAGCGAGGTGTCCCGCCGCGCGGACGCGGCCCTGTACCGCGCCAAGCAGCTGGGTCGGGACAGGACGGTGCTCGCCGACGCCGCCAGCGGCCACCTCGCCCGCGACCTCGCGGCCTCGCTGGCGAGCGCCGACGGCGGCGGGCTGCGCGTGGTGCTCCAGCCGCTGGTGGACGTGGGCACCGCGGAGGTGCTGGCCGTCGAGGCGCTGCTGCGCTGGGACCACCCCGCCCGCGGCGCGGTGCCCCCGTGCGAGTTCGTCCAGGTGGCCGAGCGCTCCGGGCTGGTCGGCGCCCTCGGGGCGTTCGCGCTGCGCAGCGCCGTCCGTGAGGCGGTCGCCCTGCGCGCGCACCGCCCCGGCCTGGTGCTGACCGTCAACGCCTCCGGCCACGAGCTGCTGGACGACGGGTACGCCGCCCACCTGCTCGCCGAGCTGGCCAGCGCGGGGCTGCCCCCGGCGGCGCTGGTGCTGGAGGTGACCGAGAGCGTGGTCGAGGGCAGCGCCGCCGCCGCGCTGCGCACCCTCGAGAGCCTGCGCACCTCCGGGGTGCGCGTGGCCGTGGACGACTTCGGCGCCGGCTACTCCACCTTCTCCCGGCTCACGGAGATGCCGGCCGACTTCCTCAAGCTCGACGGCGCGCTGCTGGCCGCCGCCAGCGCCTCACCGCGCCACCGCCGCCTCTTCGAGGCAGCGCTCAACGTCGGGGCGGCGCTGGGGATGGACGTCGTGGCCGAGGGCGTGGAGACCGCCGAGCAGGCGGCCCTGCTCGCCGAGCTCGGCTGCCGCTACGGGCAGGGCTACTTCTACTCCCGCCCGGCGCCGGCGGAGCAGCTGCTGGCGCAGTGGTCCGAGCGGGGTGCGCCGCTGGCGACCGCGCCGGGAGCGGCGAGCGCCTAGCGGCCTCGCGCCGCCGGGTCCTCGTCGGCGGGGGCGTCCTCGTCGGCGTCGTCGGCAGCGCCCTCGGGGGCGTCGTCGGCGTCGTCGTCGTGCTCGGCGGGCCTGCGGTACGGGTCAGCCTCCCCGGCGTAGGTGGCGCCCGACGCCAGCGCCGCGACCTGCGCGTCGTGGGCGGCGGTCTTGACCAGCACGTCGTCGAAGTGGGCCGAGGTCTCCGGCAGGGCGTCGGCGACGAACTCCAGCGTCGGGGTGAGCCGCACCCCGGTGCGCCGGCCGACCTCGGAGCGCAGGACGCCCTTGGCGCTGGCCAGGGCCGCGGCCGTGCCAGCGCGCGCCTCGTCGTCGCCGTAGACGGTGTAGAAGACCGTCGCGTGCTGCAGGTCCCCGGTGACGCGGGCGTCGGTGACGGTGATGAAGCCCAGGCGCGGGTCCTTGATGCGGCGCTCGAGGGTCTCGGCGACGACGACCTTGATGCGGTCGGCGAGCTTGCGGGCGCGTGCCGGGTCGGCCACGGCTTCCTCCAGGTGGTTCAGTCGTCGTCGCTGTGGATCATGGTGTGGGCGGAGAGCAGCTGCACCTCGGGGTCGTCGGCGACGACCCGCTCGGCGGCGTCCAGCACGCGCTGGACGTGGGCGACGTCGCCCGCGACGACGGCGACCGACAGCTCGGCCCTGCGGTGCAGGTCCTGGTGGCCGGTCTCGGCCGCGCTGACCTCGAGCCGCTTCAGCTGGGCGAGCAGCGGGCGCACCACGGCCCGCTTGTGCTTGAGGGAGTGGACGTCGCCGAGCAGCAGGTCGACGACGAGGGCGCCTACGTACACGGTCGTTCGCTCCGCACGGAGACCGCTGCCCCGGTGATCATGGGGTCCGCCACCTGCGGAGGTGGCGGACGCCCATGATCACGGTCGGGAGAGGGTCAGGCGCGGGGCTTCTCCCGCATCTCGAACGTCTCGATGACGTCGCCCTCCTTGATGTCGTTGAAGCTGCCCAGGCCGATGCCGCACTCGAAGCCGTCACGGACCTCGGTCGCGTCGTCCTTGAACCGCCGCAGCGACTCGATGGTGAGGTCGTTGCCGACCACGACACCGTCGCGGGTGAGGCGCGCCTTGGAGTTGCGGCGGATCGTGCCGCTGCGCACCAGGGACCCGGCGATGTTGCCGAACTTGGAGGAGCGGAACACCTCGCGCACCTCGGCGGTGCCGAGCTGCACCTCCTCGTACTCCGGCTTGAGCAGGCCGCGCAGCGCCTGCTCGACGTCGTCGATGGCCTGGTAGATCACCGAGTAGTAGCGCATGTCGATGCCCTCGCGCTCGGCCAGGTCGGCCACGCGCTCAGCAGGACGCACGTTGAACCCGATGATCACGGCGTTGTCGACCGTGGCCAGGTTGACGTCGTTCTGGGTGATGGCACCCACGCCGCGGTGGATGATCCGCAGCTCGACGTCGTCGCTCACCTCGATGCCCAGCAGGGCGTCCTCGAGCGCCTCGACCGAGCCGGACCCGTCGCCCTTGATGATGAGGTTGAGGGTCTCGACCTTGCCGGCGGCCAGGGCCTCGTTGAGGTCCTCCAGGCTGATGCGCTTGCGGCGCTTGGCCAGGCTGGCCGCGCGGGCCGCGGACTCGCGGCGCTCGGCGATCTGGCGGGCCGTGCGGTCGTCCGGGGCCACCAGGAAGGTGTCACCGGCGCCGGGCACGGCCGTGAGGCCGAGCACGAGGACCGGCCGCGAGGGCGTGGCCTCCTCGACCGTCTCGCCGTTCTCGTCGAGCATGGCGCGGACGCGGCCGAAGCCGTTGCCCGCCACGATCGCGTCGCCGACGCGCAGGGTGCCGGACTGCACCAGCACCGTGGCGACCGGGCCGCGGCCCTTGTCGAGGTGGGCCTCGATGGCCACGCCGCGGGCGTCCTTGTCGGGGTTGGCCCGCATGTCGAGCGCCGCGTCGGCGGTGAGCAGGACGGCCTCGAGGAGGTCGTCGATGCCCTGCCGCTTCAGCGCGCTGATCGGCACGAACATGGTGTCGCCGCCGTACTGCTCGGCCACCAGGTTGTACTCGGTCAGCTGCTGCATGACCTTGTCGGGGTTCGCCCCCTCCTTGTCGACCTTGTTGACCGCCACCACGATCGGCACGCCGGCGGCCTGCGCGTGGTTGAGGGCCTCGATCGTCTGGGGCATCACGCCGTCGTCCGCCGCGACCACGAGGATCGCGATGTCCGTCACCTGGGCACCGCGTGCGCGCATGGCGGTGAACGCCTCGTGGCCCGGGGTGTCGATGAAGGTGATCGCCCGGTCGACGCCCTCGTGCTCGGTGTGCACCTGGTAGGCGCCGATCGCCTGGGTGATGCCGCCCGCCTCGCCCGCCACCACGTCGGTGGAGCGGATCGCGTCGAGCAGCTTGGTCTTCCCGTGGTCGACGTGGCCCATGACGGTGACCACCGGAGGACGGGCCTCCAGGTCGTCGTCGTCCTCGGCCTCCAGCTCGGCGTCGAGGTCGATGTCGAAGCCGGCGAGCAGCTCACGCTCCTCGTCCTCCGGCGACACGATCTGCACGTCGTAGCCGAGCTCGGAGCCGAGCAGGCGGAAGGTGTCCTCGTCGAGGGACTGCGTGGCGGTCGCCATCTCACCGAGGTGGAACAGCACCGTCACCAGCGACGCGGGGTTGGCGTCGATGCGCTCGGCGAAGTCGGTCAGCGAGGCGCCGCGGCGCAGCCGGATGACGGTGGTGCCGTCACCGCGGCGGACCTGCACGCCGCCGACGCTCGGGGCCTGCATGGCCTCGAACTCCTGGCGCTTCGCGCGCTTCGACTTGCGCCCGCGGACGGGACGGCCGCCGGAGCGGCCGAAGGCGCCCTGCGTGCCGCCGCGACCGCGACCGCCCTTGCCGAAGCCGCCGCCGACGGGACCGCCGCCGGGACGGCCCGGGGCGCCGCCGCCGCCGCCGGGGCGACCGGGGCCGCCGGGACGGCCCGGAGCGCCGCCACGGGCGGGGGCGCCGGGGCGCCCGACGCTGGAGCGGCCGGGCATCATGCCCGGGTTGGGGCGGGGACCGCCGGGGCGCGGACCACCCGGACGGGGACCGCCGGGACGGTCGCCGGCGCCGGCGGCCGGGGCGCCGGGAGCACCCGGGGCGCCGGGGGCCTGCGGGCGCGGGGAGCCCGTGCGCATGCCCTGGCTGGCGGCGAAGGGGTTGTTGCCCGGGCGGGGAGCGCCCGGTCGCGGGGCGCCGGCGCGCATGCCCTGGCTGGGCGCGAACGGGTTGTTGCCCGGGCGCGCGGGAGCACCGGGACGGGCGCCCGAGGGGGTGCCACCCGGAGCGGCCGGACCGCCCGGACGCGGCGCGGGGCCACCAGGCGCGGGACGCCCGGGGGTCGGGGCACCCGGACGCGGCGCGGAGCCGCCGGGGGCCGGACGGCCCGGGGCGGGCGCGCCGGGAGCGGCCGGGGCCGAGGGCGCCGGACCCGCAGCCGGGCGCGCCGGGGCGGGCTGCTGCGGGCGCGCCGCAGGGGCGGGCGCGCTGGCAGCCGGTGCAGCGGCCGGAGCCGCAGCGGCGGCCGGGGCGCTGGCGGCGGGAGCCGGGGCGCTGGGGGCCGGTGCGGGCGCGGCCGGGGCAGCGGGCGCGGCGGGGACCGGCGCGGCCGGGGGGGCCGAATGCGCAGCGGCACGGGGGCCGGGGCGCACGGCGCCCGGCGTCGGCGCCGGGCGCGCGGGGGCGGAAGGCGCAGCAGCGGAGCTGCCGCCGGAGGCGGCGTACTCCGACTTGAGCTTGCGCACGACGGGGGGCTCGATGGTCGAGCTGGGTGACTTCACGAACTCGCCCATGTCCTGAAGCTTGGACATGAGCGCCTTGCTCTCTACGCCGAACTCCTTGGCGAGCTCGTAGACCCGGACCTTTGCCACATCTCTCCTCGTCCGGTCCGGGCCGGACAGGCTCGGACCGTGGTCAGTGCTGGGGGGTGCTCATCGCTGGAGGCTCATCGGGTGCCCATCAGGTGATGACCCGCTCTCGGTGCTCGTGGACGGCTGGACTGGTGCTCCGCGCTGCTGCAGGTGCTCCCGGACGGCGCCGGCGTCGAGCGGGCCCGGCAGGCGCAGGGCCCGCGGGAACGCACGCCGGCGCTCCGCGAGGTCCAGGCAGGCCGGTGAGGGGTGCAACCAGGCTCCCCGCCCCGGCAGCCGGGCACCGGGATCGGGGACGAGGACCGCTGGGGCCCCGCTCCGGTCCGCGACGACGCGCAGCAACCGCGACCGGTCACCCCGACGGCGGCAGCCCACGCACGTCCGCTGCGGCTCGGTGGGAGCTGCGGGCGGGGTCGGGGGCTGCCCGGCGGAGGGGCCGGCACTCACGAGTCTAACGCTCCCGGCGTCCGGCGGATTCCGGCCGGCCCGCCGGGGTCGCGGGGCCGGCCCCGGGCGCCTCGGCGTCGGAGCGGATGTCGATGCGCCAGCCGGTCAGGCGCGCCGCCAGGCGGGCGTTCTGCCCCTCCTTGCCGATGGCCAGGGAGAGCTGGAAGTCCGGGACCACCACGCGAGCGGCCCGGGCTGCGGCGTCGACCACCTCGACCGAGACCACGCGGGAGGGCGAGAGCGCGTTGCCCACGAAGCGGGCGGGGTCGTCGTCCCAGTCGACGATGTCGATCTTCTCGCCGTGCAGCTCCGCCATGACCGCCCGCACCCGCGCGCCCATCGGGCCGATGCACGCGCCCTTGGGGTTGACGCCGGGGCGGGTGGCGCGCACCGCGACCTTGGTGCGGTGCCCGGCCTCGCGCGCCAGCGCCATGATCTCCACGGTGCCGTCGGCGACCTCGGGGACCTCGAGGGCGAACAGCGCGCGCACCAGGTCCGGGTGGGTCCGCGAGACCGTGATGGACGGGCCCTTGGGCGTGCGGCGCACCGAGACGACGAAGGCGCGCAGGCGCTGCCCGTGCGGGTAGGACTCCCCCGGCACCTGCTCGCTGGGCGGCATGACGGCCTCGACCCCGCCCACCTCCAGGTGCACCAGGCGCGGGTCGTGGCCCTGCTGGACCACGCCGCTGATGATGTCGCCCTCCCGGCCGGCGAAGGCGCCGAGCACCTGCTCGTCCTCGGCGGCGCGCAGGCGCTGCAGGATCACCTGGCGGGCGGTGCCGGCGGCGACCCGGCCGAAGCCCTTCGGGGTGTCGTCGTACTCGCGCAGCACGGCGCCGTCCTCGCCGAGCTCGGCGGCCAGGACGACCACGTGGCCGCTCCTGCGGTCCAGCTCGACCCGGGCGCGCGGCTGGGCACCCTCGGTGCGGTGGTAGGCCACCAGCAGCGCCTGCTCGATGGCCGTCACCAGCACCTCGAGGGGGATCTCGCGCTCGCGCTCCACGGCGCGCAGCGCCGCCATGTCGATGTCCACGTCAGTCCTCGTCCTCGTCCAGCTCGTCGTCAGCGCCCTCGGCGTCGTCCCCGGTCCAGTCCTCGCCCGCCCCGCCGGCGGCTCGGGAGAACTCCACCTGCACGCGCCCGGTCCCGAGCTCGGCCCAGGCGGTGCGCCGCTGGTCGCCGTCGACGTCGAGGACCACGCCGTCGTCGTCGACGGCCACCACGCGCCCGGTGGTGGCGGCGCCGGCGACGGGCACGGACACCAGCCGCGTGCGCGCCCGCGACCAGTGGCGGCGCTCGGTCAGCGGCCGGGACACGCCCGGGGAGCCCACCTCCAGCACGTAGGGGCGGTCGCCCAGCACGTCGTCCACGGAGTCCATGGCCGCGCCCACGGCCCGCGAGACGGTCGCGAGCTGGTCGGAGGAGACGGCGCCGACCGCCTCGTCGGGCAGGTCGACCACCACGCGCACGACGGTGCGGGCCCCGGCGCGGGCGAGCTCGACCTCCTCCAGCACCAGGCCGCTGCTGAGGACGGCGGGCTCGACGGCGGCGACGACGCGGTCGTGCACGGCCTGGGGGGCTGGCACGCGGACTCCTGGGGTCTCGGAGGCTCGGGGGACCTGAGAACCCTAGTCGCCGCGCGAGGGTGCCCGGAGCGGCTCGCGCGGCGGCCGGCGGTGGCAGGATCACCTGGCGTGCCGACCTCCCCCACGCGGCGCGCCGTCCTGCTGGCCCTGCCCGCCGCCGCGGCGCTGGCCGGCTGCTCGACCCCGTGGGGGCGGCTTCGGGTGCAGCCGCTGGGCGGGGACCCGCCCCCGTCCCCGCCGCCCCCGGGGCCCGACGAGCTGGCCCGCCGCTCCGCGGTGGAGGCGGTGCAGGGCGTGCTGGGGCGCGCGGGCGGGCTGGACCCCGCCCTGGCCGGGCCGCTGGGGTCTGCGCTGGCCGAGCAGCTGGAGGCCCTCGGGGAGCAGCCCGCCACGGCCTCGGCACCCCCCGCGGCGGCAGGGACCGCGGCGGCGCCGGGGACGACGACGACCGCGCCGGCCGCGTCCCCGGCCGCTCCGGCCCCGACGACCCCGGCCGAGGTGGCCGCCGCGGCGCGCGACGCCGCGCAGACCGCCTCGGCGGACCTGGCGGGCGTCGCCGGAGGGACCGCGCGCCTGCTCGCCTGCGTGGCCGCCGGGCTCGAGGCCGCCCGCGCCTGGCTCCTCAGCGGCGAGCCGCCGCCGACGGGACCGACGCAGCCGCCGGCACCGGGCTCGTCGTCGTCGCCCTCCTCCTCCGGACCGGCCGGCCCCGCCGGCTCCCCCACCCCGGCCCAGCCCTCCGGGGAGCAGGCGGCGCTCGTGGCGGCGCTGGGCGTGGAGCAGGCCGCCGAGTACGGCTACGGGGTGCTCGCCGTGCGCCTGGGCGGCGCCGATCGGGACCTGGCGGTGGGACTGCTCGCCACCCACGGCCGCCTGGTGGAGCAGCTGCGCGAGCAGCTGCTGGCCCTGGGCGCGCAGCCGCCGGCGCCCCAGCCGGCCTGGGCGCTGCCGTCCCCGGTCACCGACGCCGCGGGAGCGCTGGCGCTGGCCCAGCAGCTGGAGGCCGCCTCGGCCGCGGCCTGGGCGGACCTGGTGGCCGCGGCGGACCGCGAGCGGCGGGCCGCCGCGGCGGACCAGCTGGTCCTGGCGGCGCAGCGCTGGCAGCAGTGGCGCGCCGCCGCCGGGGTGCCGGGCCCCGTGGGCCTGCCCGGCCTGTCGGGGCGCTGACCGGCGGTGCGCCGGGCGGCCCGGCCGGGCGGCCCGGGCAGTGCGCCACCTCCGCTCAGCCCAGCAGCGGCGCCAGCACCTGCCACCCCAGGCGCAGCACGAGCGCCCCGACCACCACGAGGAAGACCGCCCTCACGAAGCCGCTGCCGCGGGCGACCGCGGTGCGGGCGCCCAGGTACCCGCCCAGGACGTTGGCGACGGCCATGGACAGCCCGAGCCCCCAGACCACGGACCCGGCGAGGGTGAACACCACCAGCGCCCCGAGGTTGGTGGCGGCGTTGACGACCTTGGCGACGGCGCTGGCCGGCAGGAACGCGTAGCCGAGCCCGACGAGCCCGGCCACGAGGAAGGACCCGGTGCCCGGGCCCAGCGCGCCGTCGTAGAGGCCCACCAGCCCGCCCAGGGCCGCCGCGGACAGCGCGTGGCGGCGCCCGTCGTAGCGCAGCGCTGCCGACTCCGCCGGCGGCGGCCGCAGCAGGGTCCACGCCGCCACCGCCACCAGCGCCACGAGCACCACCGGGCGCAGCGCACCGGCCGGCACCCAGTGCGCCAGCGCCGCTCCCCCGCCGGCGGCCAGCCCCGCGACCAGCGCCATCGGGACGGCGGTGCGCAGGTCGACGCGCACGCGCCGCGCGTAGGTGACCGCGCTCGTCGTCGTCCCCGCGAACCCGGCCAGCTTGTTGGTGGCCAGCGCCTGGACGGGGCTGATCCCCGGCACCAGGAGCAGCGCGGGCAGCTGGACGAGGCCGCCGCCGCCGACCACCGCGTCCACCCAGCCCGCCGCGAGCGCGGCGAGCAGGAGCAGCGCGAGGACCTCGGGGGTCAGCCCCTCGAGCCCGAGCAGCGGCGTCAGCCGCGCACGAGCGCGACGAGGTGGTGCGCGGCGTCCTCGACCGGCACGTCGGTGCGCTCGCCGGTGGCGCGGTCGCGGACCTCGACCACGCCGTCGGCCAGGCGCTTGCCCACGGTGACGATGGTGGGCACGCCCACCAGCTCGGCGTCCTTGAACTTCACGCCGGGGCTGACGCGGGCGCGGTCGTCGAGCAGGACGTCGAGGCCGGCGGAGACCAGCTCGGCCGCGAGGCGCTCGCCGCCCTCGACCACGGCGGCGTCCTTGCCGGCGACGACGACGTGCACGTCGACCGGCGCCACCGAGCGCGGCCAGACCAGGCCCAGCTCGTCGTGGCCGGCCTCGGCGATGGCGGCGACGGCGCGCGAGACGCCCACGCCGTAGGAGCCCATCGTGACCGTGACGAGCTTGCCGTTCTCGTCGAGCACCTGCAGGCCCAGGGCCTGGGCGTACTTGCGGCCGAGCTGGAAGATGTGGCCCATCTCCATGCCGCGGGCGGTCTCCAGCGGGCCCGAGCCGTCGGGGGCGGGGTCGCCGTCGCGGACCTCGGCGGCGTCGATGGTGCCGTCGCCGGTGAAGTCGCGCCCGGCCACCAGGCCGAAGACGTGCTTGCCGGGCTGGTCGGCGCCGGTGACCCACGCGGTGCCGGGCGCGACGCGCGGGTCGAGCAGGTAGCGGATGCCCGTGGTGACCGGCTGCCCGTGCTCGTCGGTCTCACCGGTGGGGCGCAGGCCGAGGGCGCCGGGACCGATGTAGCCCTTGACCAGCTCGGGGTGCTGCGCGAACTGCGCCTCGTCGAACGGCTCGACGGTGGCGGGCGAGACGGCGGCCTCGAGGCGCTTGGGGTCGACCTCGCGGTCCCCGGGGACGCCGACGGCCAGCGGCTCGGTGGAGCCGTCGGGGTGGCGCAGCAGCACGAGCACGTTCTTCAGCGTGTCCGCCGCCGCCCAGGGGCGGTCGTCGCGGGGGTGCAGCTGGTTGGAGACCGCCACGAGCGTGTCGATGGTGGGGGTGTCCGGGGTGTCCCTGACGACGGCGGGCGGGGCGTCCTCCCAGCCGACCGGCTCGGGGGCCACGGTGGTCACGGCCTCGACGTTGGCGGCGTACCCGCCGGCGGAGCGGACGTAGGTGTCCTCGCCCTGGGGGCTGGGGTGGAGGAACTCCTCGCTGGCCGAGCCGCCCATGGCGCCGGAGACGGCGGAGACGATGACGTACTCCAGGCCCAGGCGGTCGAAGATGCGGACGTAGGCCTCGCGGTGGCGCTGGTAGGCCTTCTCCAGCCCGGCGTCGTCGACGTCGAAGGAGTAGCTGTCCTTCATGACGAACTCCCGGCCGCGCAGCAGGCCCGCGCGGGGCCGCGCCTCGTCGCGGTACTTCGTCTGCACCTGGTAGAGGCTCAGCGGCAGGTCCTTGTAGGACGAGCACTGGTCCTTCACCAGGAGGGTGAACATCTCCTCGTGGGTGGGCGCGAGGAGGAAGTCGGCGCCGCGGCGGTCCTTGATGCGGAAGATGTTGGGCCCGTAGTCCTCCCACCGGCCGCTGGCCTCGTAGGGCTCCTTCGGCAGCAGCGCGGGGAAGTGGACCTCCTGGGCGCCGATCGCGTCCATCTCCTCGCGGACGACGGCCTCGACCTTCTTGAGCACCCGCAGGCCCAGCGGCAGCCAGGAGAAGCCGCCGGGCGCAGCGCGCCGGATGTATCCGGCGCGCACGAGCAGCTTGTGGCTGGCCAGCTCGGCGTCGGCCGGGTCCTCGCGCAGGGTGCGCAGGAGCAGCGTGGAGGTCCTCAGGAGCACCCCCCGACCCTAGTGCCGCCCCTGCGCGGCCCTCTGCGCGTCCCGCCCGCCGTGCACGCGGCACGGGCTGGTGACGTCGGACGGGCAGAAGCGCCTCATGAGCCGTCACGCGGCCGTGCTGAGCGACGTGTGCACGTCGGCCGTCACGGCGCACCGCCTGGCGGTCCGCTGCAGGACGCCAGCGACCCACGGCCCGTCGAACATCACCTGCTCCCACGCGAAGCGCAGGACGGTCCACCCCTCTGCCACCAGCTCGTCGTAGCGCCGGCAGTCCGCGGCCAGAGCCGACCGGCCACCGTGCCACTCGAAGCTGTCCGCCTCCAGGACCAGCCGCAGCGCCGGGTCGACGAGGTCGGGGCGCAGGCTCCAGCCGTCGAAGTCCATGGGCAGCTGCGGCAGGAGCCCGGTGAGCCCCGCATCGAGGGCGATGCCTCGGAGGGCTGACTCGAACGGGTTGGCCGGCCGCGCGGAGGCGTGCTCGGCGACGCGGCGCACGGCGGCGCGACCGGCTCCCCGCGTCGCCGCGGCTCGGGCCAGCAGCTCGGGGCGGCTCACCAGGCCGCGCCTCAGCGCGGAGTCGGCGACCGCCAGAGCCTCGGGGAGCGGCATCGTGCGCGCGCAGTCGACGACGGTGCGCAGAGGAGTGGTGACCCGGCCGTCGACGTCCTCCGCCGGCAGGTCGGCCCAGTGGCGCACCACCTGGTCGCTGGTGAGCTTGCGGCTGCGCGGGACCGTGACGTGCGGGATCGCCGGCGCGGTGACCAGGTCCATGAGCCACAGCTGGGCCGCGCTGGCGTGGGAGGCGACGCCGCTGACGGCTGCAGCAGCGGCCAGGGGCGCCTTCCCGCTGGACAGCGCGTACGTGCCGCGCGCCAGGCGGACCACACGACCGCTGGACAGCGCGCGCTCGACCGCCCGCCAGTTCCCGCCGATGTCGCGACGGCGGGCGACGCCACCGCGCCGGTACAGCACCCTGCACACCTCATCGACGTCCACGGGTCCACCGTGGCCAGCCGCACCGCCCATTGTGGATCTTGTCCACAGGTGCGCCCGGACGTGCAGAAGCCTGCCAGAGGTCCTGCAGGGCCGCTGAGCCGGACTTCTGCACGTCCGGCGTCACGCGCGTCAGCGGGCCAGGTCGGGGCGGGGGGCTGAGGCGGGGCTGGCCGGCTCGCTGCCGGGCCCGGCGCCGGGGTCGGTGCCGCGCCAGCGGCCCAGGGCCGCCATCAGGTGGTACAGGCCGACCGCGGCGATCGTGCCCAGCGCGATCCCTGTCAGCTGCAGGTCGCCGACGGTCAGGGTGTAGTCGGCGATGCCGATGATGAGCGCCACGCCGGCGCTGGTCAGCACCGCGGGCCGGGAGAAGTCGACGCGGGCCTGCACCCAGATCCGCGCGCCCAGCACGCCGATGAGGCCGTACAGCACCGTGCCCGCCCCGCCGAGCACGCCGGCCGGCACGCTGGCGATGACCGCGCCGAACTTCGGGCACAGGCTCAGCACCAGCGCAGCGCCAGCCGCCACGGCGTACGCGGCGGTGGAGTAGACGCGGCTGGCGGCCATCACGCCGATGTTCTCGGCGTAGGTGGTGGTGCCGGAGCCGCCGCCGAGGCCGGCGAGGGTGGTGGCCAGGCCGTCGGCCAGCAGCGCGCGCCCGGTGAGGGGGTCCAGGTCGCGCCCGGTGAGCGCGGCCACCGAGCGGACGTGGCCGACGTTCTCGGCGACGAGGACGAGCACCACCGGCACGAAGACCGCCAGCACGGTCACGTCGAACGTCGGGGTGGAGAACTCCGGCAGGCCCACCCAGGCCGCCTCGCGCACCAGGTCGAAGGAGACCTCGCCGCGCACCACGGCCACGAGGTACCCGACGAGCACCCCGAGCAGGATCGACAGCCGCCCCAGCAGGCCGCGCAGCAGCACCGACGCCAGCACGACCGCGGCGATGGTGACCACCGCGGTGACCGCGCCCTCCTGCACGTTGGCCCACGCCGCCGGGGCGAGGTTGAGGCCGATGAGCGCCACGATCGTGCCGGTGACGGCGGGCGGCAGCAGCCGCTCGATCCACGCGGCGCCGGCGCGCTGCACGAGCAGGCCGACCAGCGCGAGCAGCACCCCGGTGACGACGACGCCGCCGAGGGCCGCGCCGGGGCCGCCCGCGCTCTGCGCGGCGCTGATCGGCGCGATGAACGCGAAGCTGGAGCCGAGGTAGCTGGGCAGGCGCCCGCGCGTCAGGAGCAGGAACAGCGCCGTGCCGACGGCGGAGAAGAACAGCGTCGTCGACGGCGGGAAGCCGGTGATGAGCGGCACCAGGAAGGTGGCGCCGAACATCGCCACCACGTGCTGCAGCCCGATGCCGGTGGTGCGCGGCCAGCTCAGCCGCTCCTCCGGCGCGACCACCGCTCCCGGCGCGATGGTGCGCCCGTCCCCGTGCAGCTGCCAGAACCCGCCCGTGCGTGCCACGAACCCTCACCCTCACCCGTGCTGCGGCCACCGCCCGGTGCTGCGCGGCCAGCAGACGCTAGTGGGTGCGGGCGCCGCCCCGGGCGCGTCCGGCGCGAGCAGGCTCAGAACAGGACGGTGGCGAAGGTCCCGACCCTCTCGAAGCCCACGGCCTCGTAAGCGCGCACGGCGCGGGTGTTGTAGTCGTTGACGTACAGGCTGACCTGCGGGTAGCCCGCCGCCTGGGTGGACAGCACGACGGCGGCCATGCCCGGCTCGGCGAGGCCGTGGCCGCGGTGCTCGGGGTGCACCCAGACGCCCTGGACCTGCGCGACGCCGGGGGCCACGGCGCCCAGCTCGGCCTTGAACACCACCTCGCGGGAGCTGCCGCTGCCCTCCACGCGCACGTAGGAGCGGCCGGCGGACACCAGCTCCTCCACGCGGCGGCGGTAGGTGGCCCCGCCGTCACCGGCGGTCGGGGAGTAGCCCACCTCCTCGGTGAACATCGCGATGCAGGCGGGCACGAGCACGTCGAGGTCGTCGGCGGTGGCGCGGCGGACGGCGGTGTCGGGGGCCACCAGCGGGGGCGTCCTGATGGCCATCAGCGGCTGGTCCGGCCGCACGTCGCGGGCAGGGCCCCAGCTGCCCTCCAGCCGCTGCCAGAGGCCGACGACGGCGGGCGCCGAGCCGACCAGCGAGGAGCAGCGGCGCCCCACGCGCCGGGCGCGGGCGGCGAAGGCGTCCAGGGCCGCGCCGGCCTCGTCCGCGGACAGCGACGTGCTGAGCACCGGCACGAGGTTGGCGCCGTCCCAGCAGATCGCCTGCAGGCGGCCGGGGGCGCCCCACCCCCACAGCTGCCCGCCCATCCGCGCCGGGGCCGCGCCGACGGCGGCGACGCGGCTGGTGACGAAGATGCTCGCCACCGGGTCCTGCGCGCACAGCGCGAGGACGTCGGCGCGGTCGGCGTCGTCGAGGACGCGCAGCGGGCTGCGGAACACAGGCGGCATCCTGCCGGTCGGCGCCGCCGCTGCGCCCGGCGAGGGCTCCCGTCGGCCCCGCCGGCAGCCGGCCGGCGGGCCCGCCGGCAGCCAGTGGGCAGCCCGCCGGCAGCCCGCCGGCAGCCCGCCGGCAGCCCGCCGGCAGCCCGTCAGCCGACGGAGACGGACGGCGAGGCGCCCTCGACCTCGCCCATCTCGGCGGCCAGGCGGTTGGCCTCCTCGATGAGGGTGGCCACGATGTCGTGCTCGGGGACGGTCTTGATGACCTGGCCCCTGACGAAGATCTGGCCCTTGCCGTTGCCGGAGGCGACGCCGAGGTCGGCCTCGCGGGCCTCGCCGGGGCCGTTGACGACGCAGCCCATGACCGCCACGCGCAGCGGCACGGTCATGCCCTCCAGGCCCGCGGTGACCTCGTCGGCGAGGGTGTAGACGTCCACCTGGGCGCGTCCGCAGGAGGGGCAGGAGACGATCTCCAGCTTGCGCTCGCGCAGGTTGAGCGACTGCAGGATCTGGATGCCGACCTTGACCTCCTCCACCGGCGGCGCCGACAGGGAGACGCGGATCGTGTCGCCGATGCCCTTGCTCAGCAGCGCGCCGAAGGCGGTGGCGGACTTGATGGTGCCCTGGAAGGCCGGGCCCGCCTCGGTGACGCCCAGGTGCAGCGGCCAGTCGCCCTTCTCGGCGAGCAGCTCGTAGGCGCGCACCATGACCACGGGGTCGTTGTGCTTGACCGAGATCTTGAAGTCGTGGAAGTCGTGCTCCTCGAACAGCGAGGCCTCCCACACCGCGGACTCCACGAGGGCCTCGGGCGTGGCCTTCCCGTGCTTGTCCATGATCCGCTTGTCGAGGGAGCCGGCGTTGACGCCGATGCGGATCGAGGTGCCGTGGTCCTTCGCCGCGCGGGCGATCTCCTTGACCTGGTCGTCGAACTTGCGGATGTTGCCCGGGTTCACCCGGACGGCCGCGCAGCCGGCCTCGATGGCGGTGAAGACGTACTTGGGCTGGAAGTGGATGTCGGCGATCACGGGGATCTGCGACTTCTTGGCGATGATGTGCAGCACGTCGGCGTCGTCCTGGCTGGGGCAGGCGACGCGCACGATGTCGCACCCGGACGCGGTCAGCTCGGCGATCTGCTGCAGCGTGGCGTTGATGTCGGTGGTCGGCGTCGTCGTCATCGACTGCACGCTCACCGGGGACTCGCTGCCCACCCCCACCGAGCCGACCCTGATCTGCCGGGTGGGACGACGGGGCGCCAGGACGGGCGGCGCCTCCTTGACGCTCGGCATGCCGAGGCTGACCGGGACCGATGCCATGCGACCAGTATCCCCCGGCGCCCCGGCGCCTCAGCCCAGGGTGATCGGCCTCACGACGTCGGCGTAGAGCAGCAGCCCGGACATCGCGATGATCACCAGCGTGACCGCGTACGTCACGGGGAGCAGCCGCGCCAGGTCGAACGGACCCGGGTCGGGCCGGCCGCGCCAGGAGGCCACCTTGCGTCGGGCGCCCTCCCACAGCGCCCCGGCCACGTGACCGCCGTCCAGCGGCAGCAGCGGCACGAGGTTGAAGACGAACAGGGCGAGGTTCAGCGAGCCGAGCACCGAGACGATCGCGGCCACGCGCTGCCCGGTGGAGGTGAACAGGTCGCTGCTGGCGATCTCCCCCGACAGGCGGCCCACGCCGACGATGCCGATCGGCCCGTTGGGGTCGCGCTCGCCGTCGCCGAACGCCGCCTGCGCCACGCCCACCATGCGCTGCGGCAGGGTGAGGACGATCTTGGCGACGCTCCAGGTCTGCTCGGCCACGAAGCCGGGCACGGCGGTGACGGGCTGGGCCACCACCTCCGTGGTCGGCGTGACGCCCAGGAAGCCGACCCGGTCGGTGAGCACGCGCCCGTCGGCGCCGGTCTCCACGGCGCCCGAGGAGGAGACCCGCGCCACCTCGTTGGGGATGATCGGCGCCTGCAGGGTGAGCTGCTGGCCACCGCGCTCGACGACGATCGGGACGGTGCTGCCGGCCGAGGCCCGGATGGCCCGCTGGACGCGGGTCCAGTCGCCGTCCGCGGCGACGCCGTCCACGGAGACGATGCGGTCCCCCTGCTGCAGCCCGGCCTGGGCGGCGGGGCTGGCGGGGTCGTCGGCGGCGCACTCCGTCTGCGTGCTGCCCGCGGGCAGCACGCACTGGGAGACCGAGCTCACCACGGGCGTGGTCTCCGGCAGCCCCGTGGTGGTGATGTAGGCGCCGAGCAGCACCGTGGCGATGACGAGGTTGACCACCGGACCGCCGAGCATGATGACGATCCGCTGGGCCACGGGCAGCCGGTGGAAGGAGCGGTGCTCCTCCCCGGGCAGCACCTCCTCGGCGGCCTGGGCGCGGGCGTCGGCGGCCATCTGCGCGAAGGCGCCCTGCCGGCGCTGGCGGCGCACCCGCCCGGCGGCGCGCTCGTCGCCGCCGAGGGCGCGCGCCTCGTCCTCGACGCGGTCCTCGACCACGGCGGTCAGCGGGGCGAACATGCCGACCATCCGCACGTAGCCGCCGAGCGGGACCGCCTTGACGCCGTACTCGGTCTCACCGCGCCGGCGCGACCACAGCGTGGGGCCGAAGCCGACCATGTACTGCGTCACCTTGACGCCGAACCGCTTGGCCGGCAGCAGGTGCCCGACCTCGTGCAGGGCGATGGACAGCCCCAGCCCGAGGACGAAGACCCCCACGCCGACGACCCACGCCACGACCTCGCCCACCGCTCAGCTCCCCACCAGCTCGCGGGCGCGCGTGCGCGCCCAGCCCTCCGCCGCCAGCACGTCGTCCACGGTCAGCCCGCCCGCTGGGAGGGGGCTGTGCTCGCCCACCACGCGCGCGACGGTGTCCACGATGCCCAGGAACGGCAGCCCGCCGCCGAGGAACGCGGCGACGCACTCCTCGTTGGCGGCGTTGAGGACCGCCGGCGCCGTGCCCCCCGCGGTGGCCGCCGAGCGCGCGAGCGCCACGGCCGGGAAGGCCTCCTCGTCGAGCGGCTCGAACGTCCACGAGGCGGCTTGCGTCCAGTCGATGCCGTAGCCGGCGCGCTCCACCCTGTCGGGCCAGCCCAGGCCCAGGGAGATCGGCAGGCGCATGTCCGGGGGCGAGCACTGCGCCAGGGTCGAGCCGTCGGTGAACTCCACCATGGAGTGCACCACCGACTGCGGGTGGACGACGACGTCGATGCGCTCCAGCGGCAGGTCGAACAGCAGGTGCGCCTCCACCACCTCCAGCGCCTTGTTGACCATGGTCGCGGAGTTCGTGGTGACCACCGGGCCCATGGCCCACGTGGGGTGCGCCAGCGCCTGCTCGGGCGTGACACCGGCCAGGGAGGCGCGCGAGCGGCCGCGGAACGGCCCGCCGGAGGCGGTGAGCACCAGGCGCCGCACCTCTGCTCCCGAGCCGCCGCGCAGGCACTGGGCGATGGCGGAGTGCTCGGAGTCGACCGGCACCACCTGCCCGGGGGCCGCGAGGCCCTTGACCAGCGGCCCGCCCGCCACCAGCGACTCCTTGTTGGCCAGCGCCAGCACGGTGCCCGCCTCCAGGGCGGCCAGGGTGGGCCGCAGGCCCACCGAGCCCGTCATGCCGTTGAGGACGACGTCGGCGGGGCGGCGCGCCAGCTCGGCCGCCGCCTCCGGCCCGGCCAGCACCTCCGGGGCCCACCCGGCCCGCCCGGCGGCCCGGGCGGCGTCGGCCAGGTGCTCGCGCAGAGCCCCCTCCGCGCCGGTGTCGGCCACCCCCACCGCGGCCACGTCCAGGCGCACGGCCTGCTCGGCCAGCTGGCGCAGCCGGGCGGGGTCGGACCCGCCGGCCGCCACCGCCACGACGCGGAAGCGGTCGGGGGCGCTGGCGACGACGTCCTCGGCCTGGGTGCCGATCGAGCCGGTGGAGCCCAGGAGGACGACGTCGCGCGCACTGCTCACGCCCCCATCCTCGCGCGCCGATGATGGGGGCGTGAGCAGCACGTCCACCACCGCGGACGCCGCCGACGGCGCAGCCCCGCTGCAGCGCCCCTCGTGGTGGCGCCTCACGCGCTGGGCGCTGGTGGTGCTGCTGCTCGGCGTGGTGGTGGTCGAGGTGGTGGCCGGGCGCCGCGACGTCGTGCGCGCCCTGCGCGCGGTGAGCGACCCGGTGTGGTGGGCGCTCGGGCTGGCCGCGGTGGTCGACCTGGCCTCGATGGTGGCCTACGCGGTCATGCAGCGCCGGCTGCTGCTGGGAGCGGGGGTGCCGCGCCGCGCCGCCCGCCGCTGGCCGACCACCTCGCTCGCCTTCGAGGCGCACTCCCTGAGCGTCTCCCTGCCCGGGGGCCGGTGTTCTCCACCACGCACAACTTCGCGCGGATGACGGCGATGGGAGCTCCCCGGCCCACCGCGACGTGGGTCATCGCCGTCGGCGGCGTGCTCTCCTCCGCGGCGCTGGCGCTGCTCGGCGCGGTGGCCGGCTTCTGGGCCGGGGCGCGCGGCGACGTGGTGCACCTGCTGGTGGCGGCCGCGGTCGTCGTCGTCGTGGTGGTCGCGGCCCGGCTGCTGGGCGCGCGCCGCGCGTGGGCCTCGACGGTGCACGACGTCACCACCGCCGGGCTCGCGCGGCTGTCGGGGCGGCGGCCGCGCACCGGTGCCGCGCTGCACCGCGTCCACGAGGGCGCCCGGGGGCTGGCCGCCGTCCGCGTGCGGCCGGCCACCTGGGTGTGGGCCGGCGCCGGCGCGCTGGCCAACTGGGTGCTCGACGCGGCGGCGCTGTGGCTGTGCTGCACCGCGGCGGGGCTGGACGGGCTGCGCCCGGAGCACGTGCTGCTCGCCTACACCGCGGCCATGGCGGCGGCCTCCTTCCCGCTGGTGCCCGCCGGGCTGGGGGTCGTGGACGCCGCGCTGACGGTGGGCCTGGTCACGGCCGGGGCGACGCCGGGCGAGGCGCTCGCCGCCGACGTCCTGTACCGGGCGGTCAGCCTGGGCCTGGTGGGCGGCACCGGGTGGGTGCTCTGGGCGCTCCACCGGCGGCGGGGAGTCCTAACCTCGTCCCCATGACCACCACGGCCGACCCCCGCTCGTCCACCGGCAGCGCCACCGGCTCCCCCACCGGCTCCCGCGAGCCGCTGGAGCAGGTCCGCAGGCTCGTCACCGAGGTCCCCGGTCCGCGCTCCAGGGCGCTGCAGGAGCGCCGGCTCGCGGCGGTCAGCAGGGGCGTGGGGTCCACCCTGCCGGTGTTCGTGGAGCGCGCCGAGGGCGCCGTGCTGCTCGACGCGGACGGCAACCAGCTCATCGACCTGGGCGCCGGCATCGCGGTGGTCAACGTGGGCCACGCCCAGCCGCGCGTCGTGGAGCGCGTGCAGGAGCAGGTGGCCGACTTCACCCACACCTGCTTCATGGTCACCCCGTACGAGGAGTACGTGGCGGTCTGCGAGGCGCTGGTGCGCCTCGCCCCGGTGCAGCAGCCCGCCAAGGCCGCGCTGTTCAACACGGGCTCGGAGGCGGTGGAGAACGCCGTGAAGATCGCCCGGCACGCCACCGGGCGCGACGCCGTCGTCGTCTTCGACCACGCCTACCACGGCCGCACCAACCTCACGATGGCCATGACCGCCAAGGCCATGCCCTACAAGAAGGGCTTCGGCCCCTTCGCGGGCGAGGTCTACCGCGCCCCGATGAGCTACCCCTTCCGCGACCCCGAGGGCATGACCGGCGAGCAGGCCGCCGCCCGCGCCATCTCCGTCATCGAGTCCCAGGTGGGCGCGGACCAGGTGGCCTGCGTGGTCATCGAGCCGGTCCAGGGCGAGGGCGGCTTCATCGAGCCCGCCCCCGGCTTCCTGCCCGCGCTGGCCGCGTGGTGCCGCGAGCACGGCGCGCTGTTCGTGGCCGACGAGGTGCAGACCGGGTTCGCGCGCACCGGCGACGTCTTCGCGTGCGAGCGCGAGGGCGTGGTGCCCGACCTGGTGACCCTCGCCAAGGGCGTCGCGGGCGGCCTGCCGCTGGCCGGCGTCGTCGGGCGCGCCGACGCCATGGACGCGGTGCACACCGGCGGCCTGGGCGGCACCTACGGCGGCAACCCCGTCGCCTGCGCCGCGGCCCTGGGCGCGCTGGACGCGATGGCCGACCTCGACCTCACCGGCACCGCCCGCAGCATCGAGGAGCGGATGCTGCCGCGGCTGCGCGCGCTGCAGGCCCAGCGCCCCGGGATCGGCGACGTGCGGGGCCGCGGCGCGATGCTCGCCCTCGAGGTGGTGAAGACCGACGGCGGCGTCGCCACGCGCGAGCCCGACGCCGCGGGCGCCGCCGCCATCAGCGCCGCCTGCCACGCCGCCGGCGTCGTGACGCTGACCTGCGGCACGCACGGCAACGTGCTGCGCTTCCTGCCGCCGCTGACCATCGAGCCCGCTCTGCTGGACGACGCCCTCGACGTGCTCGAGGCGGCGGTGCTCTCAGCGCTGGCGGGCTGACGGGCCGCTGAGCGCCCGGCCGCGCGCCTGACCGCCGGGTGTCGGCCCACCCGGCGGCGGCCCACCCCGTCGCGGTCCACCCGGTCGCGGTCCACCCGGTGGCGGCGGCGGGCTGTCGGGGCCAGGCTGCCGGGCGTGACGTTCGACCCCGGTGGCCGCATCGACCCCGGCCGCGCCTCAGGCGGAGGCGGTGGGCGCCGCGGCGTCGCCGTCGGCGGCGGGCTGGGCGGCCTGCTGCTCCTGCTCGTGGGCGCCTACTTCGGGGTGGACCTGTCGGGCCTCACCGGGGGTGACCCCGGCGCCGGCCAGGGCCAGGAGCAGACCGACGGCCGCGAGGCCTTCGCCCAGTGCACCACCGGCCAGGCGGCCAACGAGGACGTCGACTGCCGCGTCATCGCCACCGCCGAGTCGCTCGACGCCGTGTGGTCCGACCTGCTGCCGGGTGAGTACTCCCCGCCGGGCGTCAGGCTGTTCACCGGCGCCGTGAGCACCGGGTGCGGGCAGGCGACCACCGAGGTGGGCCCGTTCTACTGCCCGGGCGACCGCACGGCGTACTTCGACACCGCCTTCTTCACCGAGCTGACCGACAGGTTCGGCGCCAGCGGCGGCCCGCTGGCGCAGGAGTACGTGGTCGCCCACGAGTTCGGGCACGCCGTGCAGGACCAGCAGGGCCTGCTGGCCGCGGTGCAGGGCGACAGGGCCGGCGCGGACTCCGCGGCGGTGCGCAGCGAGCTGCAGGCCGACTGCTTCGCCGGGGTGTGGGCCCACCACGCCACGTCCACGCCGGACCCCGACACGGGCCGGCCGCTGCTGCAGCCGCTCACACCGACCGACGTCTCCGACGCGCTCTCGGCCGCGGCGTCCGTCGGCGACGACCGGATCCAGGAGGCGGCCACGGGCCGCACCGACCCCGAGACCTACACCCACGGCACCGCCGAGCAGCGCCAGCGGTGGTTCTCCACCGGCTACGACTCCGGGGACCCCGCCACGTGCGACACCAGCACCGGGCAGCTCTGAGTCACGCCGGCGGCGCGAAGCCCGGCGCGGTGCTGCCGAGCCAGGCCAGCGCCTGCGGCATCTGGGCCGCCCACACGCCGCTGCGGTGCCCGCCGGTCCGGGCGACCAGCGAGGTGACCGACATCGGCGCCTTCGCGGCCGCCAGGAACGCCTGCGTGGTGGGCCAGCTCTCGGGGTCGTCCCGGCTGGAGGCCACGAACAGGGACGTCGCCGGCGGGTCGCCGGCGGCGACGGCGACGAGGTCGTGCGCCTGCGCCTGCGGGCTGCCCGGGCCGAAGGCCTCGTACCCGCTGCCGGGGTCGTACCGGAAGTACCCGCCCATGACGATGCCCGCGCCGTACTGCTGGGGGTGCAGCACCGCCAGCTCCGCGGCGCACCACCCGCCCATCGAGAAGCCCATCGCCGCCCACGCCTGCGGGCTGGTGCGGGCGCGGTAGCTGGCCTCGACCGCCTGCGGCAGGTCGGTGGACAGCCAGGTCTCCAGCTGCGGCTGCCCGGGCGGCCCGTCGACGCACTCGGTGTCGCGGCCGGCGGGGACCCCGAGGTCGGGGATGACGACGATGGGGTCGTCCAGCTGGTGGGCCCCCACCGCCTGCGCCACGGCGGGGCGCACGTCGAGCGCGGTCAGCCACTGCCGGGGGTCGCCGGGGAAGCCGTGCAGCGCCACCAGGACCGGGTAGGTGGTGCCGGCCTGGGAGGGGTCGTCGTAGCCGCGGGGCAGCACCACCAGCGCGGTGCTGTTCACGCCCGAGGCCCCGGTCACGGTCAGCTGCTGCACCCGGCCGCCGTAGCCGGGCACCGGCTCTCCCTCCGGTGCGGTGGGGCGGGTGGTGCCCGCCGCCAGCGCGGCGGACTGCGCCGCCGTCAGCGCCACCGGCGCGGTCCCGGGGGTGAGGACCCCGGCGCCGGCGCTGCCGCCGGCCAGGTCCGCCCAGCCGCTGTAGAAGCTGAAGCGGTCGTTGGCCCAGACGAGCAGGGCCAGGACGACGAGGAGGTTGACCGCGAGCAGCGCGGCGCTGCGCGCGAGCACCGCGGCCGGCCCGCCGCCCGCGAGCCGGCGCCACAGCACCACCACCGCGGCGGAGGCCAGGACGGCGAGCGCGGCGCTGCCCCACTGCACCAGGGACCCGGTCAGGCTCACGGGGCCATCCTCGTGAGCCGCCTGCGAGCGCCCTGTGCTCCCGGCGGAGGTCACCTGGGAGGTCGCGGTCCCCCTCCGGCGCCGGGCACGAGCAGCGGGCGCCACCGACCCGAGGGGGCCTGGGCGGCGCCCGGCGTCATCCCGCGGTCGGACCGCCGGCAGCTCCGGCGGCGGTCAGGTCCTTGGCCAGGTGGATGCTGTGCGGGGAGCAGGCGTAGTGCCCGAAGGGCGCCGTCGGCCCGTAGCCGGCGCTGCGGTAGAGGGCCACGGCCTCCGGCTGCATGGCTCCCGTCTCCAGCACGAGCCGGTGGTGCCCCAGGGCCCTGGCGCGCTCCTCGACGGCCTCCAGGAGCCGGCGGGCGTGCCCGCGGCGCCGGTGCGCGGCGCGCACGTACATGCGCTTGAGCTCGACCTCCCCGCCGCCGTGGTCGCGCAGCCCCGCGGTGCCGACCGCCTCACCCCCGACGAGGGCGACCAGGAAGGCGCCTCCGGGCGGGGCGAACTCGGCCGGGCTCAGCGGGGTGTCGTCGGGGCCGCCGTAGCGCTGCACGTACTCGGCCTGCACCTCGGCCACGAGCTCCTGCACCAGCGGGCTGTCGTAGGCGGCCTCCAGGAGCACCAGCTGCGTCACCGCGCCAGGGTGCCAGGCGCCCGAGGTCGCGGTAGACACGTGGTCCACCTGGAGAACACCGGGACACCAGCCCCTCTCACCTCCTGGAGGACCCGTGGGCAAGAAGTCACTCCTCATCGGCGCCGCGATCGGCTACGTGCTCGGAGCCCGTGCGGGCCGCGAGCGCTACGACCAGATCGCCGCGTCCGTCTCGCGCCTGTGGAACGACCCGAAGGTGAAGTCCAAGGTCGACCAGGCGCAGACCACCGCCGTCGACACCGCCAAGAGCGCCGCCGCCAGCGCCAAGGACGCCGCGTCGAACAGCTCCGCGCTGCAGTCCGTCAAGGACAAGCTGCCGGGCTCCTCGGGCTCCTCGAGCTCCGCCACCGGCGGCTCGGCCACCGGCGGCTCGGCGCAGCCGGGCTCCCCCACCCCGGCGACCCCGCGGACCGGCACGGGCACGGGCACGACGACGCTCCCGTCGACGTCCCCGCTGGACACCCCTGCCGGCACCAACACCGGCGGCCGCCCCTGACCCGCGCCCGGCGGGCCGCCACCAGCACCGCAGCGGTGCCGGTGGCGGCCGGGGCGGGCCTCAGGACGCCGGCGTGCGCTCCTGCAGCCCCCACGGGCTGGCGTAGCCGTCGTCGGCGGCCAGCAGGTCGAGGAACGGGCGGTGCGGCAGGGCCTCCGGGCCGAGCACGCCGGCGCCCGACCAGCGCCCGTCGGCGAGCAGCTCCAGCGCCACGGCGGGGTTGACGGCGGTCTGCCACACGACGCACTGGGCGCCGTACTCCTCCATCGACCAGGCGTTGTCGACCACGTGGTGCAGGTAGACCTCGCGGGGCCGTCCGGCGAAGCGCTCGCCCTTCCCGGTGCCGGTGACCAGCACGCCCGCGCACGTGGCGCCCTTCATGAGCGGGCCCAGGGTCGCCGGGTCGGGCAGCGCGGCCGCCACGACGTCGCGGGGGCTGACCTCCTGGCCCTTCACCCGGATCGGCTCGGTCCGGTCCAGGCCCAGCTTGCGCAGCGTCTTGAGGACGCCGATGAACTCCTCGCCCAGCCCGTACTTGAAGGTCACGCGGTCGGCCTGGAGCCACCGGGGCATGAGGAGCACCTCCTCGTGCTCCACGTGCACGCACTCCACCGGGCCGATGCCGCCCGGGAAGTCGAAGACCTCCGGCTCGCTGAACGGCGGCAGCGTGCTCCACCCGCCGTCGGACCACACGACCGGCGGGTTCAGGCACTCCTCGATGGTGGTCCAGATGGAGAACGACGGCGCGAAGTCGTAGCCGTCCACGGTGAGGTTCGCGCCGTCGCGGACGCCCAGCTCGGTGACCTCCTCGAAGAGCTCCTCGCAGGCGTAGCGGGCGAGCACGTCGGACAGGCCCGGCTCCACGCCGATGCCGACCAGGGCGAGCCGGCCGGCGTCCTCCCACCGCTGGGCCAGGGCGAACTGCTCGTCGCCGAGCTTGACGCCGGTCATCGAGTGCGGGTGCTCGGGGTGGGGCCTGGACAGGGACATCGCCATGTCGAGGTAGTCAGCACCCGCGGCGAGCGCCCCGGTGAAGATCGGCATCACGAAGCGGGGGTCGACTGCGTTCATGACGTGGGTGGCGCCGACCTCGCGGGCCAGCGCCTCCACCGAGGCGGCGTCGGAGGCGTCGACGCGCGCGGCGCTGAAGGCGCGCGTCGCTGCCGCGCCCTCCCGCCGCCGGACGGCCTCCACGGTCCGCTCGGCGCGGGCGAGGTCGTAGTCCGCCACGACGACGGCGTCGGCGAAGGGCCGGGCTCGGAAGCGACGGGCGAGGATCCGTGACAGGGCGTCACCGACGCCACCAGAACCCACCAGCAGGATCTTCATCGCCGGAGGCTACAGCGGCCGCAGCCGCCCCCTCCCTGTCGCCCGCGGCCGATCGACGCCATGATGCGGCGTCCGGGCGGTCTCCCCGCGCGGTGGTGATCACGAGGAGGTCGGTGTGGCGTCAGAGGTCGCGGCGGGCACGAGGGGCGGCGAGGGCAAGGGCCTGGCCACCGGGACCCTCGGCCTGTGGGGCAACACCGTCATCGGGCTGGCCTCCACGGCGCCGGCGTACAGCATGGCCGCCACGCTGGGCTACCTCGGCGTGCAGGAGAAGGCGCCGGCGATGTTCATCGTCGCCTTCATCCCCATGGTGCTGACGGCCATCGCCTACCAGCAGCTCAACCGGGCCGTGCCCGACTGCGGGACCACCTTCACCTGGGCCACCAAGGCGTTCGGGCCCGTGGTCGGCTGGCTGGGCGGCTGGGGCGTGGCCGTCTCGGCGATCATCGTGCTGGCCAACGTCGCGGAGATCGCGGGCATCTACACGCTGCGGGTGGTCGGCCTGGACGGGGTGGCCGACAGCCTCATCGGGAGGATGACCTTCGGCGTCCTGTTCATCGCGATCATGACCTACGTCAGCTACCGCGGCATCCTGCTGTCCGAGCGGATGCAGAACGTCCTCGTGGGCTGGCAGTTCACGTTCCTGGCGGTGCTGGCGGTGTGGGCCCTGGTGCTGGTCTACAACGGCGGGGCCGGCCCGCAGGCGGTGACGCCGGAGGTGGGGTGGTTCCTGCCGACCGGGCTGGAGTTCGGCGACGCCGTCGCGGCGATCGTCCTGTGCATCTTCCTGTACTGGGGCTGGGACGCCTGCCTGGCGGTCAACGAGGAGAGCAAGGACCCCGACCGCATCCCGGGCCGCGCCGCGACGCTGGCCACGATCATCCTGGTGGTCACGTACACGCTGGTGGCCACCGCCATCCAGGCCTACAGCGGCTTCGGCGACACCGGCATCGGCCTGAACAACCCCGACAACGCCGACGACGTCATCACGGTGCTCGGTGACCCGCTGGGCGGCTCCGTGCTCGCCGCTCTCCTGATGATCACGATCGCGGTCTCGGCGGCCGCCTCGACGCAGTCGACCATCCTGCCCACCGCCCGGGGCACCCTGGCCATGGCGGTCTACAAGGCGCTGCCGGCGCAGTTCGGGCGGGTGCACCCGCGGTTCCAGACGCCCAGCTTCTCCACGCTGGTCATGGGCGCCACCGCGGTCGGCTTCTACGTGCTGCTGTCGCTGATCAGCACCAACGCCCTGGCCGACTCGATCGCCAGCCTGGGCCTGGCCGTCGCGTTCTACTACGGCATCACGAGCTTCGCGTGCGTGTGGTTCTTCCGCCGCACGCTGCGCCAGTCGGCCGCCGCGCTGTGGCTGCGGGGGATCCTGCCCTTCCTCGGCGGCGTCTTCATGCTGGTGATCTTCGCCTACAGCGTGGTCGACATGGCGAACCCGGACTACGGGGAGACGGTCATCGGCGGTGTCGGCGGGGTCTTCGTCCTGGGCGTCGGCATGCTCGCGCTCGGGGTCCCGCTGATGCTGCTGTGCGCCATCCGCCTGCGGGCCTTCTTCCGCGGGGAGACCCTCAACGAGCGCACCGAGGTGCTCGTCCCCGACACCGGGGCGCCGCCCGTCGGCGGGCTCTGACAGACCAGCCAGGGGCAACGGATCCAGCAGCGGAAGGCCACTTCTGCAGCGGGATCCGTCGCCCTTGCTTGTGCCCGCCGCTGATCCGGGGCATCCTCGTGTCGCATGACGGCCCGCTCCAGCCCCGTGCTCGACGAGACCTCCAAGCGCATCGTCGAGCACCTGCAGGCCGATGGGCGCCGCTCCTACGCGGCCATCGCCGCCGACGTCGGCCTGTCGGAGGCGGCCGTGCGCCAGCGGGTGGCCAAGCTGCTCGAGGCGGGCGTCATGCAGATCGTCGCCGTGACCGACCCCATGCAGGTCGGCTTCCCGCGGCAGGCGATGGTCGGGGTGCGGTGCAGCGGCGACACCACCGCCGTGGCCGCCGTCCTGGCCGAGCTCGACGAGGTCACCTACGTGGTGGCCGTGGCCGGCAGCTACGACGTGCTGGCCGAGGTGGTCTGCGAGGACGACGACCGCCTGCTGGACCTGCTCTCCCGGCGCATCCGCGCCGTCCCGGGCGTCACCTCCACCGAGACGCTCGTCTACCTCAAGCTCATCAAGCAGCGCTACGACTGGGGGACCCGATGACGACGACTCCGCTCGACCGCACGCCCACCACCGGCACGCCCACCTCCGCCGGGGGCCTCACCCCCGCCGGCACGCCGCGCGCGCAGGCGGCGCGCCAGCACCTGTGGGGCCACTTCACGCGCCAGTCCGCCTGGGACCGCAGCGTCCCGGTGATCACCCGGGGCGAGGGGTGCTGGATCTACGACGACGCCGGCAGGCGCTACTTCGACGGCCTGGCGGGCCTGTTCACCGTGCAGGCCGGCCACGGGCGGCGCGAGCTCGCCGAGGCCGCCGCCCGGCAGGCGGGCGAGCTGGCCTTCTTCCCGCTGTGGTCCTACGCCACCCCGCCGGCGATCGACCTGGCCGAGCGCCTGACCTCCTACACCCCGGGCGACCTGGACCGGGTCTTCTTCACGACCGGCGGCGGGGAGGCCGTGGAGACCGCGTGGAAGCTGGCCAAGAACCACTTCAAGCTGGTCGGCAAGCCGATGAAGACCAAGGTCATCAGCCGGTCGGTGGCCTACCACGGCACCCCGCAGGGCGCCCTGGCCATCACCGGCATCCCCGCCGCCAAGGCCGTCTTCGAGCCGCTCGTGCCGGGCGGCTTCCGGGTGCCCAACACCAACGCCTACCGGGCTCCGGAACACCTGCGCGACGACCCGGAGGCCTTCGGGCGCTGGGCCGCTGACAGGATCGAGGAGGCCATCGAGTTCGAGGGCCCCGAGACCGTCGCGGCCGTCTTCCTGGAGCCGGTGCAGAACTCCGGCGGCTGCTTCCCTCCGCCGCCGGGCTACTTCCAGCGGGTGCGCGAGATCTGCGACCGCCACGACGTGCTGCTCGTCTCCGACGAGGTGATCTGCGCCTTCGGCCGGATCGGCTCGATGTTCGCGTGCACCGACCTCGGCTACACCCCCGACATCATCACCTGCGCCAAGGGCATGACCAGCGGCTACTCCCCCATCGGGGCCTGCATCGCCTCCGAGCGGGTCTACGAGCCGTTCGCGCACGGCAGCACGTCCTTCGCGCACGGGTACACCTTCGGCGGGCACCCGGTCTCGGCGGCGGTGGCGATGGCCAACCTCGACGTCTTCGAGCGCGAGGGCCTCAACGCCCACGTGCACGAGAAGGCGCCGGCGTTCCGGGCGACGCTGGAGAAGCTGCTCGACCTGCCGATCGTCGGCGACGTGCGCGGCGAGGGCTTCTTCTACGGCATCGAGCTGGTCAAGGACAAGGCCACGCGGGAGACCTTCTCGGGGGAGGAGGCCGAGCGCCTGCTGCGCGGCTTCCTGTCCTCGGCGCTGTTCGAGGCCGGGCTGTACTGCCGCGCCGACGACCGCGGCGACCCCGTCATCCAGCTCGCCCCGCCGCTGATCGCCGACCAGGCCGACTTCGACCTCGTCGAGGCCACGCTGCGCGACGTGCTGACCCGCGCCTGGACCCTCCTCTGAACCGGTGAGCCGCGGTGGCCGGCTGCCCATGATCACGGTGATCATGGGCAGCCGGCCACCCCACCGTCGCTGATCACGGCCCCCCGCGAGCGGGAGGTGCCCCCAGATCAGCCACCCTGGGCGGCGTGGAGCTCACCCCGGCAGCGCTGGCCTTCGTCACCGAGCGGCGCCTGGCGACCCTGACCACCCACCGCCCGGACGGCACCGCGCACGTCGTGCCGGTGGGCTTCACCTGGGACGAGCGGGCCGGCGTCGCCCGCATCACCGCCCGCTCCACCTCCCGCAAGGTGCGCAACGCCCGGCTCGCCGAGACCAGCGGCGGCCGGGCGGTGCTGTGCTCCTTCGAGCGCGCGCAGTGGATCACCCTGGAGGGGCCGGTCCGCGTGCGGGAGGAGCCGGAGGTGGTCGCCGACGCCGTCGCGCGCTACGCGGCGCGCTACGAGCGCGCGCCCCGGGAGGACCCGCTGCGGGTCGTCGTCGAGGTCGCGGTCGACCGGGTGATGAGCTCCTCCCACCTGCGCTGAGGCCGGGCGGGCTCAGGCGCGCTGGCGCCGGGCCCGGCGCTGGGCCAGGGCCACCCCGACGACGCCGAGCACCCCGCCCAGGACCGCGCCCCAGGCCGCTCCCCCGGTGAAGCCGCTGCTGCCCTGGACGCGCAGGACCCCGGCGCAGAAGGCGACCAGGAGGCCGACCATGACGACTGCGCGCCAGCGCAGGGCCCTGACCCCCTGCGCGGTGAGCGGGTTGACGCCGCGCGCCTGGGCGTAGGCCAGGACCACCCACGAGGCGACGCCCGGCACCAGGAGCACCACGAGCGCGTAGGGGACCGCCGCAGCGCCCCCGACCCACACCGAGACCACCGCGGCCACCGGGAGCAGCCACACGAGCAGCTGGAACCCCACGGCGCTGGCCTCGTTCCACACGTCGCGCTGGTGCTCCTCCTCGTAGAAGGGGCTGCCGAGGTCCCCCACGCGCGCGGCCGCCCGCACGAACCACCCGTCCCGCACCTGCTCGTTCATCGCTGCTCTCCTCCCACCGCCGCACGCGCGGCACCTGACGGCTCGTCCTGACCGAACAGCTCCTCGACGGTGCGGCCCAGCCGGGCCGCGATCGCCAGGGCCAGGTAGACCGACGGGGCGTAGTCGCCCGCCTCGACGGCGACGACGGTCTGCCGCGTCACGCCCGCTGCCGCGGCGAGGTCGGCCTGGGTGAGCCCCAGCACCGCCCTCGCCGCGCGGACCCCGTTGCTGCGGCCCCTCGCCGACGTCCTCCCCATGCCCACCAATGTCCAGTAGACCCGACACCGTGTCAAGTAGGCACGACAAGAAGTCGAGGGAACCAGACACCCTTCCCTCCGTCGGACCTCCCCGGCACACTGCTGCCGTGGCCCCTCCACCGGCGCAGCCCCTGCCTGACCTCCTCGTCCGCGACGCCGCGGCGTGGGGCGCCTGGCTCCAGGAGCACGCCGCCACGTCCCAGGGCGTGCGCCTCGCGCTGGCCAAGGGCGGAGCCACCGAGCCGACCTCGCTCGTCTACGAGGAGGCCGTGCTCGAGGCCCTCTGCCACGGCTGGATCGACGGGCAGTCGAGCACCCGCGACGCGGTCACCTACGCGGTCCGCATGACCCCGCGCCGCGCGCGCTCGAACTGGTCGGCGGTGAACGTGCAGCGCGTCGCAGCGCTCGAGGCCGCGGGCCGGATGCGCCCCCGCGGCGCCGCCGAGGTGGCGGCCGCCCGCGCCGACGGCCGGTGGGAGCGGGCCTACGCCGGCTCGGCGACCATCGAGCCCCCGCCCGAGCTCGCGCAGGCCCTCGCCGCGGACCCGTCGGCCGCCGCAGCGTGGGAGGCGATGTCGCGGGGCCAGCGCTACCCGTGGCTGTACCGGATGCACACGGTCAAGCGCCCCGAGACCCGGGCGCGCCACGTGGCCGCCCTCATGGAGGTGCTGCGCTCAGCGGACTCCTGAGCGGCGCCGCGGCAGCCGCCTGACCACCACGACGACGACGAGCGCCGCCAGCAGCGCGAGCGCCACCGCGCCCCACGGCGAGCCGGTCGCGGCCGACAGCGCCGCCGTCCACGCCGCCCACCCCACGGTCGCGTAGATCGTGGCGTGCAGCAGGCAGCCGACCACCATGGCCGCGGTGTAGCGCCCGAAGGGCATCCGCAGCAGGCCGGCGGCGCCGTTCACGGCCGTCTTGGTGCCCGTGGCGAGGAAGGACGCGGGCACCGCCAGCAGGCCCCAGCGCTGCACCGCCCGCACGCCCCGCCCGGCCGAGGCCCGCTGCAGCCAGCCACCGGCCCGCAGCACCCAGCGCGGGCGCCCCCGGCGCGCGGGCCCCTCGCCGGCGGACCAGGCGGCGGCCAGGCGGGCCAGCCAGTACGTCGCCTGGGTGCGGACCAGCACCACGGCGAAGAAGAAGGCGAACAGGGCCCAGAACGGGGCGCCGTCGGTCCAGGCCGGCACGCCGGTGACGCTACCCGCCGCCGCGCGGCGCTCGGGCACACTGCGCGGGTGCTGCGCACCGACGACCTCCAGGCCGGCAGGTCGCTGCTGTTCGCCGGGCCCGGCCGCGGGCCGCGGCGCGTCGTCGTCGCCCGTGCGCTCGAGGAGGTCCTGCCCGCCCTGCAGGAGGTGCAGGAGGCCGTCGCCGCCGGCAGCTGGGCCGTCGGCCTGGTGGCCTACGAGGCCGCGCCCGCCCTGGACCCGGCACTCGTGACCCGCGCCCCGGGCCCCGGGCTGCCGCTGGTCTGGTTCGCCCTGTGCGAGGCCCCCGCACCGACGGCGCCACCGGCACTCCCGGCGAGCGCGGCAGCGGGCTGGGCCGCCGGGCCGTGGGCTGCGGACACCACCCCCGAGCAGCACGCGGCCGCCGTCGCCGACGTGCGGCGCCGCATCGCCGAGGGCCAGACCTACCAGGTCAACCTCACCCTGCGCCTGGAGGCGCCCTTCGCCGGCGACGCCGCCCGGCTCTACGCCGACCTGGTGGCCGCGCAGCGCGGCGCGCACAGCGCGCTGCTCGACCTGCGCCCCTGGGGGGAGGACGTGGTGGTGGCCTGCGCGAGCCCGGAGTCCTTCTTCACCGTGCTCGCCGACGGGGAGCACCGGCGGGGCGGGCTCGGCGGCCAGGACCAGGAGGTCGCCCAGCGCGTGGTGGCGCGCCCCATGAAGGGCACGGCACCGCGGGGGCGGTCGGCCGCCGAGGACGCGCTCGCGCTGGCGCACCTGGCCGCCAGCGCCAAGGAGCGGGCGGAGAACGTCATGATCGTCGACCTGCTCCGCAACGACCTGCACCGCGTCTGCCACCCGTCGTCGGTCGAGGTCACCGAGCTTCTCGCCGCGCAGACCTACCCCACGGTGCACCAGGTGGTCTCCACCGTGGAGGGCGTGCTGCGCCCGGGGACCTCGGCGGTGGACGTGCTGCGGGCGCTGTTCCCCTGCGGGTCGGTGACCGGCGCCCCCAAGGCCTCGACGATGCGGGCGGTCGCCGAGCTCGAGCGCTCCCCGCGCGGGGTGTACTGCGGGGCCGTCGGCTGGCTGGCGCCCCCGGGCGAGCCGGTGCGGGCGAGCTTCGCGGTGCCGATCCGGACGGCGGTCGTCAGCGGCGGCCGCGTCGCCTACGGCACGGGCAGCGGCGTCACCTGGGGCTCGACCGCGCGCGCGGAGCACCGCGAGGTGATCGCCAAGGCCGCCGTCCTGGGACGGCGCGAGCAGGCGCACGGGCTGCTCGAGACCCTCGCCCACCGCCCCGGGTCCGGCCTGGTCGACGCCGAGCGCCACCTGCGCCGCCTGGCCTCCTCGGCGGCGTTCTGCGGGCTGCCGCTCGACCCCGACCGGGCGCGGGCGGCGCTGGAGGACGCCGTCGCGGGCGCCCGCGCCGCCGGTGGGCACGGGCCGCTGCGGGTGCGCCTGGAGCTGTCGGCCGACGGCGGCCTGTCGGTGACCACCGCGGCGCTGCCGTCGTCGTCGCCGTCCCCGGTGCGGCTGGCGCTCGAGGACGCACCGCAGGTGCGCAGCGACGACTGGTGGCCGCGGCACAAGACCACCCGCCGCGGCTGGATCGAGGCGCTGCGCGCCGAGCACGGCGTGGGCGCGCCCGGCGGCTCCGACGAGGTGGCGTGGGCCAACGAGCGCGGCGAGGTGTGCGAGGCGAGCACCGCCAACCTCGCCGTGCGCCTGGACGGGAGGTGGTGGACCCCGCCGGTGGAGTGCGGCCTGCTGCCCGGGGTGCTGCGCGAGCGGCTGCTGGAGTCCGGCCAGCTGGAGCTGCGCGTGCTGCACCCGCAGGACCTGCGCCGCGCGCAGGACCTGGCGGTGATCAGCTCGCTGCGCGGGTGGCGCCCGGCCGTGCTGGCCTGATCAGCGATTCGCGGCCGGCCCCTTCGCGGCGGGCTTCTTGGCGGCGGGCTTCTTCGCGGCGGGCTTCTTCGCGGCGGGCTTCTTCGCGGCGGGCTTCTTCGCGGCGGGCTTCTTCGCCGGCTTCGCGGGCGCCCTCGTCGCCGGCGGCCGCGGGGCCGGCGCCGCCGACGGCGCGCGCGGGGGCGCCGCCTCGGGGGTCCAGGCGCCCACCGGCGCGGTGCCCGGGACCACCGACAGGCGCCCGTCGGCGGCGCGGGTGAGGGTGCCGATGCTCAGGCGGCGGGGGTGGCGGATCGCCTCGCCCACCCGGTCCTCCCCGAGGAAGTACGTGGCCGAGGCGATGCGGAGCCTGCCCTGCGCGTCCAGGAACGCCGCTGAGCCGCCGGGTCCCTGCGCGGTGCCGCTGCTGGACAGCAGCGGGCGCTCGTCGGGCCGGGTGCACGGTCCGCTGGGGCCCCGCGGGCAGATGGCGTAGCCGGTGGCGTACCGGCTGCGCCCGGCGCCGTCCGTGGTGCCCCAGTGGTTGGCCGAGTAGAACAGGTAGGTCGTGCCGCCGTAGCTCACCATCGACGGGTTCTCGATGGTGGTGCCCTCCCAGCCGCCCTCGTGGGTGGTCAGCAGCGTCGTCCACGGGGCGCCGGGCCGGGGACGGCCGTCACCGCCCAGCTCCACGGACATGATCGCGCTGGGGTGGCTGCCCACCTTGCCCAGCGCCTTCCACAGCAGGTGGTCCTTGCCGGTGACGGGGTCGTGGTAGGCGGCAGGGTCGATGGAGCCGTCGGGGTCGCTCGCCACCGGCTGGCACTGGAGCGGGCCGGTGCTGTCGTCGCGGAAGGGCCCGAGCGGGCCGGGGCCGGTGGCCACGGTCAGGCAGAAGCGGGTGGGGCCCACGCGCACCGCGGAGTACAGGTACCAGGTGGAGCCGATCTGGAAGGCCGAGGGCGCCCAGTACTCGGTGCGCACCCACGGGCCGTCGGAGGTCTTCAGGCCCCACGAGGCGGGCTGCACCAGGACGTCGTTGTTGTGGTACTTGTCCCAGTCCGACCACGGCTGGGCGCGGAATTCCGCGGGCACCGCCGGGTCGGCGGCCACGGAGTACCCGGGGGTGCCGGGCGGCCCGGCCTGGCTGTAGGTCGGCCGCGCGCGCCAGGTCACCAGGTCGGTGCTGACCAGGGCGGGCACGTACCGGCCGGCGGTGTTGGTGGCGTAGGCGTAGTAGGTGTCGCCGACCCTGACCACGGAGGGGTCGGCGAAGTCGCCCTGCCACACCTCCCCCGGCACCGTCCAGCCGTGGGCGATCTCCGAGGCGCGGGTCTCGCTGCCGTCGACGGCGGCGGCCGTGGCGGCGGGCAGCACCACGAGGCCGCCGAGCAGGCCGGCGAGCGCCGCGGCGGCGCCGGCGCGCAGGCGCGCCCGGCGGGTCCGGCCGGTCAGCGGGCTGGTGCGAGCGGGGTGGGCCACGTGGACGTGGTCGGCACCCGGCGGCCGGGGCCGCAGGCCCGCTGCTCCGTCCGGAGGAGCGCTGTCGCCCGTCCGCGCGCCGGGGTGGCGCTCAGACCGTGGCGGCGCTCAGACGGTGGCGGAGGACGCCATCACCTCGACGGCGCGGTCGATGAAGGCGTCCACCTGGTGCTCGGCGTAGCCGTGGTCGCCGCGGCGGGTCGTGAAGACGGCGCGGCGCAGGTCGTCGTGGCCCAGGCCGTGCTCGCCGTCGAGCCAGCCGCCGATGCGGTCGCACAGCTCGTCGACCTCGGTGGGGTCGTAGCCGGGCTGGCCGGGGGCGGCCCGCTCGAACCTGTCGCCCTCGGGACGCTCCAGGCGGGGGCGCAGCGTGGCGGCCCGCGCCGCCAGCTCGGCGTAGGCGCGGTCGGCGCCGAGGCGGCCTCGCACCACCTCCTGCTCGCGGCGCAGGAAGGCGTCCTCCATGCGGTCGAGCGCGGCGTCGACCATCTGCACGTCGTAGCCGCGGCGGACGAGGTCGAAGCCGACCTCGCGCACGTCCCGGCTGCTGACGCCGCCGCGGGGGCCGCCGGTCTCGTAGGAGACGCGGGCGCGGGCGAAGAACTCCTCCACCTGCTCCACGGCGTAGCCCCGCCGGAAGCCCGTCGTGCGCTCGAACGTCGGCCCCGGACTCACCCCAGCATGGTGCCCCAGCGGCCCCACGGGCCGCAGGAGAACACGCCTGCGGGCGGCGCCCGTCGGGTCAGCGCACCCGCTGCACGGGCGGCTCGTCCCAGACCGGCTCGAGGGTCTCGCGCGCGGCGCCGTCGGCGCCCAGCACGAGGAACCTGTCGAAGCCGCGGGCGAACCAGCGGTCGTGGGTCACCGCCACGACGGTGCCCTCGAAGCGCTCCAGGGCCGCCTCCAGCGCCTCGGCGGACTCCAGGTCGAGGTTGTCGGTCGGCTCGTCGAGCAGCAGCAGCGTGGCACCCGACAGCTCCAGCATCAGCACCCCGAAGCGGGCGCGCTGACCGCCCGACAGCGTCTCGGCGCGCTGCTCGGCCGACCTCGCCAGCCCGTAGCGGTCCAGGGCGCGGGTGGCGGGCTCGCGCGGCAGGCCCTGCCGGTGCCCGTCGCCGCGGTGCAGGACCTCCAGCAGCGTCTTCCCGGCGTGCGGGTCCGCGTTCGTGGCCGCCTGCCCGTGCAGCGCCGAGGACTGGCGGAACCAGCCTGGGCGCACCCTGGCGCCGAGCTTCGCCGTGCCGGTGTGCTCCACGGGCGCGGGCGGAGGTCCCTCCCCGACCGGCTCGTGCTCGGCCTCCGGGTGGGTGCCGCCGGTGGCGAGCAGGCGCAGCAGGTGGCTCTTGCCCGAGCCGTTGGAGCCCAGGACGGCGAGCCGGTCGCCCAGGTGCAGCTCGAGGTCGAAGGGGGCCACCAGGCCGGTCAGCCCCAGCTGCGTGCAGGTGACCGCGCGCTTGGCCGTCCGCCCGCCGCGCAGGCGCATGCCCAGGCGCTGGGCGACGGGCGCGGCCTCGGGCGGGCCGGCCTCCTCGAAGCGCGCCAGGCGCGTCTGCGCGGCCTGGTAGCGGCTGGACATGCCGTCGTTGAAGGTGGCCTTCTGCTTGAGGGTGACCACCAGCTGGCGCAGCGCCGCGTGGTCCTCGTCCCAGCGGCGGCGCAGCTCCTCGAGCCGGGCGGCGCGGTCGGCGCGGGCGTCGGCGTACCCGTCGAAGCCGCCGCCGTGCACCCACAGCCGTGCGCCCGCAGCGGAGGGCTCCAGCGTGGCCACGCGGGTGGCGGTGCGGGCGAGCAGCTCGCGGTCGTGGCTGATGAGCAGCACCGTGCGGCCGCTGGCGACGAGCGCCTCCTCCAGCCAGCGCTTGCCGGGGACGTCGAGGGCGTTGTCGGGCTCGTCCAGCAGCAGGACCCCGTCCGGGCCGCGCAGCAGGGACTCCAGCAGCAGGCGCTTGCGCTCACCGCCGGACAGGGTGGCGACGTCGCGCCGGCGGGCCCGCTCCCAGCCGACGCCGAGCGCGGCGGTGCACACGACGTCCCAGGCGACCTCGGCCTCGTAGCCGCCCGCGTCGCCCCAGGCGGTGATCGCCTCGGCGTAGCGCATCTGGGTCGGCTCGTCGTCGAGCTCCATCATCGCCAGCTCGGCGGCGTCGAGCTCGGCCGCGGCGGCGCGCAGGGCGGCGGGGGCCACCGAGAGCAGGAGGTCGCGGACCTCGGCGGCGCCGGCCCCGGCGGACTGCTGCATGACCTGCAGCTCCCCGGAGCGGACGACGGACCCGGCCGTGGGGGCCAGCTCCCCGGTGATGATGCGCAGCAGGGTGGTCTTGCCCGTGCCGTTCGGGCCGACCAGGGCGGTGCGCTGGCCGTCCCCGACGCGCAGGCCGACGTCGCGCAGCAGCGGCCGGCCGTCGGGGAGGTCGTAGGAGATCCCGCTGACCTCGAGGTGCGCCACGGGCGTCGATCCTCCCCGACGCCCTGGCCCGCCGTCACCCGGGTTTCCTCTTCCCGACGATCACGGGGCTCCGCGCCACACCTGCGGTCACCAGGGCTCCTGCCTGGGCACGCTGGCGTCCGGTGGGCAGGCTCCTGTCCGCTTCCGGGGCGGGAAGCGGACGTCAGCCTGCCCACCGGACGTCACGCTCCCCCCGGGGAGGTGCGCTGGCCCGGGGCGAGCCTCAGACGGTGGCGGGCTCCTGCTCGGTCCGCCGGTGCGCCGGGGTCCAGCCCAGGGCCGGGGCCACGTGCTCGGCGACGGTCGCCAGCAGCCGGGTGTTGTACTCCACGCCCAGCATGTTGGGGATCGTCAGCAGCAGCGTGTCCGCCTCCTGCACGGCCACGTCGCGGGCCAGCTGCTCGGCGACGGCGTCGGGCTCCCCGGCGTAGTGGCGCCCGAAGCGGGCCAGGCCGCCGTCGAGGAAGCCGACCTGGTCGGTGCTGTCCACGTCGCCGCCGAAGTACATCCTGTCGAGGTCGGTGGTGATCGGCATGACGCTGCGCGAGACCGACGTCCGGGGCGTGCCGGACCAGCCGGCCTGCGCCCACGCCTCGCGGAAGCCGGCGATCTGCTCGGCCTGCAGCTGGTCGAAGGGCACACCGGTGTCCTCGGTGAGCAGCGTGGAGCTCATGAGGTGCATGCCCTGCTCGCCGGCCCAGCGGGCGGTGGCGCGCGTCCCGGCGCCCCACCAGATCCGGTCGGCCAGGCCGGGGGCCTGCGGCTGGACGGACAGCAGTCCCTCGCGACCCGTCATGCGCGCGTCCATCGGCGCCACGCCCGCACCGGCGACGGCAGCGCGGAAGCGCCGGGTGTGGTCGCGGGCGAGGTCGGCGTCGCTGCGCCCCTCGGGGGCGACGTGGCCGAAGGCCTCGGCGCCGCGCAGCGCGGGCTCGGGCGATCCCCGGCTCACGCCGAGCTGCAGCCTGCCGCCGCTGATGAGGTCGGTGGAGGCGGCCAGCTCCGCCATGGCCAGCGGCTCCTCGTAGCGCATGTCGATGACGCCGGTGCCCAGCTCGATGCGCGAGGTGCGCGCGGCCATGGCGGCCAGCAGCGGCCACGGGCTCGACAGCTGCGGCGCGAAGTGGTGCACGCGGATGAACGCGCCGTCCAGCCCGAGCTCCTCGGCGGCCACGGCCAGCTCGACGGTCTGCAGGAGGGCGTCGGCACCGGTGCGGACCTGGGAGCCGCGGGCGCTGCGCCAGTTGCCGAAGTTGAGGAACCCGATGTTCTTCATGTTTCAACCAACCGCCGGGGTCGCCGGGCTGTTCCCGCCCGCCGCCGGGCCCCGCGGGCAGGGACGGTGGACTGGGCGGTGGGTCAGGCGGGGGTCAGGCGGTGGGCTGGGCGATGTCGGAGGCGGCCAGCTGGCCGCACGCGCCGTCGATGTCGCGGCCGCGGGTGTCGCGCACGGTCGTGGGGATGCCGGCGTCGCGCAGGCGGCGCACGAACTCGGCCTCCACGCGGGGGTCGGAGGCCGTCCAGCGCGACCCCGGCGTCGGGTTGAGCGGGATGGGGTTGACGTGCACCCAGCCGCTGCCGCGCGCCAGGAGCTGCTCGGCGAGCAGGTCCGCGCGCCAGGCGTGGTCGTTGACGTCGCGGATGAGGGCGTACTCGATGCTCACCCGCCGGCCCGTGGCGTCGAAGTAGCGCTTGGCCGAGTCCAGCACGGCCGCCACGTCGAAGCGGCTGTTGAGCGGCACCAGCTCGTTCCGCAGCACGTCGTCGGGGGCGTGCAGGCTCAGGGCCAGCGTCACCGGCAGCCCCTCGGCGGCCAGCTTGTCGACGGCGGGGACCAGGCCGACGGTCGAGACCGTGATGGCTCGCGCGGACATGCCCAGCCCGTCGGGGGCGGGGTCGACCATGCGGCGCACGGCGCCGACGCACGCCCGGTAGTTGGCCAGCGCCTCCCCCATGCCCATGAACACGACGTTGTGGACGCGCTCACCGCGGGGCGCCAGGTACCGGTTCGCGGCGTGGACCTGCTCGACGACCTCCGCGGCCGACAGGTTGCGCTGCAGGCCGCCCTGCCCGGTGGCGCAGAAGGGGCAGGCCATGCCGCAGCCGGCCTGGCTGGACACGCAGAGGGTGACGCGCCCGGGGTAGCGCATGAGGACGCTCTCGATGCGGGCGCCGTCGAAGAGCTTCCACAGCGTCTTGACCGTGTCGCCGCCGTCGGCCTCCAGCACGCGGGTCCGGGTGAGCAGCGGCGGCAGCAGGGCCGCGCCCAGCCGGTCGCGCAGCGCCACGGGCAGGTCGGTCATCCCGGCCGGGTCGACCTCGCCGCGGCCGAAGTAGTGCTGGGCGACCTGCTTGACGCGGAACGGGGGCACGCCCAGCTCGGCGGCGGCGGCGGCGCGCTCGGCGGGGGCCAGGTCGGCCAGGTGGCGCGGCGGCTTGGCCCGCCGCGGGGCGGCCAGGGTCAGCGCGGGGCGCCCCGCCGGAGCAGCGGTCGGGGCGGCGGGTGCGGGAGCAGCGGAGTCAGCCATGGCGTTCTCCATGGTCCCACGCTCAGCGGACCAGCAGCTCCAGCAGCAGCCAGGTGGTCGGGGCCACGGCGAGCAGGGAGTCGAGCCTGTCCAGCGCCCCGCCGTGCCCGGGCACCAGCGTGCCCATGTCCTTGATGCCGAGGTCGCGCTTGAGGATCGACTCCGACAGGTCGCCCAGCGTCGCGGCCACCACGGCGCCCAGGCCCACCAGGGCACCGGCCCACCAGGTGCCGCCCAGCAGCAGCCACACCGAGAGCGAGCCCGCCACCAGGCAGGCCACCGCGGACCCGGCCAGCCCCTCCCAGGACTTCTTGGGGCTGATGGTGGGAGCCATCGGGTGGCGCCCGAACAGGACCCCCGCCGCGTAGCCGCCGACGTCGCTGCACACCGTGAGCAGCACGAAGACGAGCACGCGCTGCGCGCCGTCGTCGGCGGCCAGCATGAGCATCGCGAAGCCGGCGAGCAGCGGCAGCCACCCCACCACCAGGACCGCGGCGGTGATGTCGCGCACCAGGGCCACGCCCGGCGCGGACGTGCCCTCCCCGACGTGCGGCGGCAGGTCGGGGACCTCCAGCACGCGCCACAGCACCGCGGCGACGGCGGTCAGGCAGACGCCCACCAGGAGCGCGTCCAGGCCGCCGGCGTAGGCGGCCACGAGCGTGGCCGCCGACCCCACGACCAGGGGCACCTGCGTGACGCGGCGGTGGCGGGTGGCCAGGGCCCGCGCCAGCTCCCGCACCGACAGCCCCACGGCGAGCGCCGCGACGACGATGAAGACCTGCTTGACCAGCAGCAGCACCGCCAGGACGCCACCGCCGAGGACGACGCCGGCGATGATGGCGGCGGGGAGGTTGCGGCCAGCCCGCCCCACCGGACGGGCAGGGCTCACCGCCGGCTCGGCCACCGCACCTCCCCCGCTCCGCGCCGCTCAGACGGCGAGGAGCTCGGTCTCCTTGTGCTTGACCAGGTCGTCGATCTCGTCGACGAAGCGGCGGGTGAGGGAGTCCAGCTCCTTCTCGGCGCGCGCGACGTCGTCCTCGCCGGCCTCGCCGTCCTTGGCCACCCTGTCGAGCTCGTCCTTGGCCCTGCGGCGCACGCTGCGCACGGAGACCTTCGCGTCCTCGGCCTTGGACCGGGCCAGCTTGATGTAGTCGCGCCGCCGCTCCTCGGTGAGCTGCGGGAGGATGATCCGGATGACGTTGCCGTCGTTGGACGGGTTCACGTCGAGGTCGGAGGCCCGCAGCGACTTCTCGATCGCCGCGATGGAGGACTTGTCGTACGGGCTGATGAGCACCGTGCGCGCCTCAGGCACCTGGAAGGACGCCAGCTGCTGCAGCGGGGTCATGGCGCCGTAGTACTCGACGTTGACCTTGGCGAACAGGGCCGGGTTGGCCCGGCCGGTGCGGATCGCCGAGAAGTCGTTCTTGGCGACCTCGACGGCCTTCTCCATCTTCTCCTCGGCCTCGAGGAGCGTGTCGTCGATCACAGGCCTGGTCCTCCTCGTCAGTGCGTCACGTGCGGGCTGCTCCGCGCCCCCGCGGGGGCGCGGAGCCTCAGTCCGCCGAGACGAGCGTGCCGATCCTCTCACCGCGCAGCGCGGCGGAGATGGTGCCCTCCCCGTCCATGCCGAACACGACCATGGGCAGGCCGTTGTCCATGCACAGGCTGAAGGCGGTGGCGTCGACCACCTTGAGCTGCTGGCGCAGCGCGTCCCCGTAGCTGACCTCGTCCAGGCGCGAGGCGGCGGGGTCCTTGCGCGGGTCCGCGGTGTACACCCCGTCGACCCCGTTCTTGGCCATGAGCACCGCGTCCGCGCGGATCTCCAGGGCGCGCTGGGCCGCCACCGTGTCGGTGGAGAAGTACGGCAGGCCGGCGCCGGCGCCGAAGATCACGACGCGGCCCTTCTCCATGTGGCGGATGGCGCGCCGGGGCACGTACGGCTCGGCGACCTGGCCCATGGTGATGGCGGTCTGCACGCGGGTGTCGACCCCGGCCTGCTCCAGGAAGTCCTGCAGCGCCAGGCAGTTCATCACCGTGCCCAGCATGCCCATGTAGTCGGCCCGGCTGCGGTCCATGCCGCCCTGGCTGAGCTCGGCGCCGCGGAAGTAGTTCCCGCCGCCGACCACGATGGCCACCTGCACGCCCTCGCGGACGGGACCGACGATGGCGCGGGCCACGGAGGCGACCACGTCGGGGTCCACCCCGACGCGGCCGCCCCCGAACGCCTCGCCCGACAGCTTCAGGACGACGCGGCGCCAGCCGTCGCCGCGCAGGCTCGCCGGGGACGAGTCGCTGACCGGGGAGCTCACGGCCTCAGGCGCCGACCCGGAAGCGGGCGAAGCCCAGGACCTTGACGCCGGAGTCGTTGAGCACCTGCTGGACGGTGCGCTTGGGGTCCTTGGCGAAGGCCTGCTCCAGCAGCACGTTGTCCTTGAAGAAGCCGTTGACGCGGCCCTCGATGATGCGAGGGAGCGCGGCCTCGGGCTTGCCCTCCTCGCGGGCGGTGTCCTCGGCGATGCGGCGCTCGTTGGCCACCGTCTCCTCGGAGACCTCGTCGCGGTGCAGGTGCAGCGGCGACAGGGCCGCCACGTGCATCGCGACGTCGCGGGCGGTGTCGACCTCCTCGCTGTCCAGCGCCACGAGCACGCCGATCTGCGGGGGCAGGTCGGGGCTGGTGCGGTGCAGGTAGGAGGCGACGTGCTCGCCCTCCAGGCGCGCCACGCGGCGGACCTCGATCTTCTCGCCGATGGTGGCGTTGGACTCGTCCAGCAGCGCCTGCAGCGGCTTGCCGTCGATCTCGGCGGCCAGCAGCGACTCGGCGTCCTTCGCGCCGGTGCGCACCGCGAGGTCGAGCACGCGGTCGGCCAGGGCGATGAAGCGCTCGCCCTTCGCGACGAAGTCGGTCTCGCAGTTGACCTCGACGAGGGTGCCCACCCCGCCCTCGACGCGCGCCGCGACGAGGCCGTTGCTGGTGGTGCGCCCCTCGCGCTTGGTCACGCCCTTCAGGCCCTTGACCCGCAGGATCTCGATGGCCTTGGCGCGGTCGCCGTCGGCCTCGTCGAGGGCCTTCTTGACGTCGAGCATGCCCGCGCCGGTCTGCTCGCGCAGGGCCTTGATGTCAGCGGCGGTGGTCGCCATGGTCCGTCCTCTCGCCTCGTCCTCGGCGCGCCGTCCGGTGCTGGCGCGCCCTCTTGCTGTCTGTGCCCCCGGCGCCGTGCGGCCGGGGGGCGGTGCCGCGCCGCCCCGGTCCGGGGCGGCGCGGCGCTGGCGCGACGGCCTGCGTCAGGCGCTGGGCTGCGCCTCGTCGACGGCGGCGGCCGGCGCCGGGGTGGCGTCGGCGGTCGAGTCGGTCGTGTCGGCAGCGGGCGTGGCGACGGTGTCGCTGGCCTCGCCCTCGGCCTGGTCGATCGCGGCGGCCGGCGTCGCACCGGCCGGGACCTGGGCCGCGGCGTCGGCCTCGCCCTGGCTGGCGGCGGCGCGGGCGCCCTGGTCGCCGGCGTCGCCGGTCTGCAGCTCGCCGCCCAGCAGCTCCGCCTCCCAGGCGGCCATCGGCTCGGCGGAGGCGCTGGCAGCGTCGCCGCCGGCGCGGGTGCGCAGCCCGTCGGCCACGGCGTCGGCGATCACGCGGGTCAGCAGGGTGACCGAGCGGATCGCGTCGTCGTTGCCGGGGATGCGGTAGTCGACGACGTCGGGGTCGCAGTTGGTGTCGAGGATCGCCACCACCGGGATGCCCAGCTTGTGCGCCTCGTCGACGGCCAGGTGCTCCTTGTTGGTGTCCACGACCCAGATCGCCGACGGCGTGCGGGCCATGTCGCGGATGCCGCCGAGGGTGCGCTCGAGCTTCTCCTTCTCGCGGCGCATCATCAGCAGCTCCTTCTTCGTGCGGCCCGAGGAGGCCACGTCGTCGAAGTCGATCTGCTCGAGCTCCTTGAGGCGCTGCAGCCGCTTGCTCACCGTCTGGAAGTTGGTGAGCATGCCGCCCAGCCAGCGCTGGTTGACGTAGGGCATGCCCACGCGCGCGGCCTGCTCGGCCAGGGGCTCCTGGGCCTGCTTCTTGGTGCCCACGAAGAGGATCGACCCGCCGTGCGCGACGGTCTGCTTGACGAACTCGTACGCGCGGTCGATGTGGGTCAGCGACTGCTGCAGGTCGATGATGTAGATGCCGTTGCGCTCGGTGAAGATGAAGCGCTTCATCTTCGGGTTCCAGCGACGGGTCTGGTGCCCGAAGTGGACGCCGCTCTCGAGCAGCTGGCGCGTGGTGACGACGGCCATGCCGCACTCCTCTCGACCCCGCCCCGGACGTCGTGCCGGTGGGGGCCCTCTCGGTTCGTCACGGCGGTCCGGGTCCGGCCGCCGCCCTGGTGCCTGCGGAGCGCCACCGCCCGGCGTCGCCGGGACCGAGGTGGCGCACCCCGCCGCGAGGCGGTGTGCGGGCACGCGAAGTACCGGTCGTGAGACCGGCCGTGCCCCATCCTACGCGGACGCGGCGCAGCCCCCGGACCACTGGTCCCGACCACCGGCCCGACCACCGGCCCGACCACCGGCCCGACCGCCGGCCCGACCGCGCGCCCGCGGTCCGCCCACAGGCCCCCCGGGCGGCGCCTGCGAGGCCCACCCGTCCACCGGGGCGCGCAGCACCCGGCGCGCGCGGCGCCCCCGGGTCCAGCCTCCTGGGGTGCTCAGGGTCGTGGGGGTCGTGGTGGTCGCGGTGGTCCTGCTCCTGCCCGGCGCGCTCGTCGCGCCCGCGGCGTCCGCTGCCGCGCTCCCGGGGCAGCCGGACGGCCGGCCCGTGCTCTCCACCGGCGGGTCCTCCACCGCGGTGGCGGCTCCAGCCCCCACCGGGCCTGGGAGGGCCACCGCCTGGGCGTGGCCGCTGGAGTCCGGGTCAGGGCCACCGCAGGTGCTGCGCCGGGCGGCGCTGCCGGACCGGCCCTGGCGCGCGGGACACCGCGGGGTCGACCTCGCCGCCGTCCCCGGGCAGCCGGTCCTGGCGCCGGTGGACGGGGTCGTCGTGGCGGCGGGTCCGGTGGCGGGGCGCGGCGTGGTCAGCGTGCGCGCCGCCTCCGGGTGGCGGGCCACCCTGGAGCCCGTCGACGCCCGGGTGGCCGTCGGGGACAGGGTGGTGCGCGGGCAGGTGGTGGGTGCCCTCTCGGCGCGGGACGGGCACTGCGGGTCCGCCGCGTGCCTGCACTGGGGCGTGCGGACGGGCTCGGGAGCCGCGACGCGCTACCGGGACCCGCTGGCGCTCCTGCGCCCGCGGGTGCGCCTGCTCCCCGTGCCCGGGTGGGGCCTGGGGGGCGCGCAGCCGGCCGAACGGCGGCAGCGCGCCCAGCGGCACCAGCGGGCCCGAGCGGCCTAGCCGGCCTCGGCGAGCTTGGCGCGCATCGCCACGACGGCCTTGGTGTGCATCTGGCACACCCGCGACTCGGTGACCCCGAGCACCTTGCCGATCTCCGAGAGCGTGAGGTTCTCGTAGTAGTACAGCGTCACCACGATCTTCTCGCGCTCGGGCAGCTGGTCGATGGCCCGCGCGAGGAGGTACTTCGTCTCCTCGTTCTCGAAGGCGGTGACCGGGTCCTCCACGCGCGTGTCCTGCAGGGTGTCGCCCAGGGACAGCGACTCGCCCTTCTCCCCCGTCACGCCCAGCAGCTCGTCCAGGGCCACGACGTTGACGTAGGAGACCTGGCTGAAGATCGCGTGCAGCTCCTTGAGGGTGATCCCCATGCGCGAGGCCACCTCGGGCTCGGTGGGGGTGCGGTGCAGCTCGGCCTCCAGGGCCGCGTAGGCGCGCTCGACGTCGCGGGCCTTGCTGCGCACCGAGCGGGGGATCCAGTCCATGGCGCGCAGCTCGTCGATGATGGCGCCGCGGATGCGGGTGATCGCGTAGGTCTCGAACTTGATGGCGCGCTCGAGGTCGAACTTCTCGATCGCGTCGATGAGCCCGAAGACGCCGTAGGAGACCAGGTCGGCCTGGTCGACGTTGGCCGGCAGGCCCACGGCCACGCGGCCGGCGACGTACTTGACCAGCGGCGCGTAGTGCAGGATCAGCCGCTCGCGGACCACGGGGTCGCCGTGGGCCTTGAAGCGCTCCCACAGGTCGCGCAGCAGCGCCTCGTTGCGCGCCACGGCCTCGGCGTCGGCGCCCTTGGTGGCCAGGCGGGAGGCCAGCCGCGGCGCGCGCGCCGGCGGCGCGGGCTGGGAGGTGGTGATCGTGGGCGCCGGGGGCGCCGTCACGGGAGCTGCCTCGGTCATGTCCCCCTGCCTCTCCCCGACGCGGCCCTGCGGGGGCGGGCGCCGGCGGGCGCTCACGCCCGCGGGTGGGCCTGTTCGTAGCTGCGGCGCAGGCGCTCGACCGAGACGTGGGTGTAGACCTGCGTGGTCGCCAGGCTAGCGTGGCCGAGCATCTCCTGGACGGACCTCAGGTCCGCGCCGCCGTCGAGCAGGTGGGTCGCGGCGGTGTGGCGCAGCGCGTGCGGAGCGGCGTCCACGCCCTCTCCCAGGCCCCTGAGCAGCGCGTGGACCACCGAGCGCACCTGGCGCTGGTCCCAGCGCCCTCCGCGCGCGCCGAGCAGCAGCGCCGGCGGTGACCCGGGCGTGGCGAGCCGGGGGCGGCCCCGCTCCAGGTACTCCCCCACGGCGCGGTCGGCGGGCTGGCCGTAGGGCACGACCCGCTCCTTGGAGCCCTTGCCGAGCACGCGCAGGGTGCGCCGCTCGCGGTCGACGTCGTCGACGTCCAGGCCCACGAGCTCGCTGACGCGGATGCCGCTGGCGTAGAGGAGCTCGGCGGCGGCGCGGTCGCGCAGGTGGGCGGGGTCGTCGTCGTCGGCCCTCACCGCGGCCAGGTCCATGAGGCGACCGGCCTGCTCGGCCCGCAGCACGGTCGGCAGCGTCCGGTTGGGCGACGGCGAGCGCAGCCGCAGCGCCGGGTCCGCGGCCAGCCGCCCGGTGCGCACCGCCCACGCCGTGAAGCTCCGCACCGCGGAGGTGCGCCGGGCGAGGCTCGAGCGGGCCGCCCCGGCCGCGGCCTGCGCGCCCAGCCAGGAGCGCAGGTCGGCCAGCGACAGGCCCGCGAGGTCGGTGCCGGTGGCGCGCAGGTGCGCCTGCAGCGAGGCGAGGTCGGCGGCGTAGGCCCGCGTGGTGGCCGGTGAGGACCCGCGCTCGAGCTCGAGGTGGCGGCAGAACTGCGCGGGCCACTCCTCGGGCTGCTGCTCCGGCAGCTGCCCGGGACCGCGGCCTGCTCGGCCGGTCAGCTGCTCACCGTCGTGCCCCACCCGCCCACTGTGGGTGAGCGCCGCCGGTGGGCTCAAGCGGGGCGCGCCGCCACCCGCCGGCCGAGCGCGACGCCAGGCGGCGCCGCGCGAGCTGGCGCAGGGCCGGTCCGACGTCCTCAGCGGCCAGGCCGGCCGTGACCGCGATCCGCTCCGGGGCCACCGGGGTGTGCACCGGCAGGGCGTCCAGGACGGCGGTGTGCAGGGCGTCCAGGCCGTCGTGCGGTCGCTCGGGCGCCTCGCGCACCGGGTCGGGAGCCATGTGGTCGATGAGCTGCAGCACCTCCGCGGCGTCGGTGACGCACTCCGCGCCCGTGCGCAGGAGCCGGTGGCAGCCCTCCGAGGAGGGGGAGGTCACCGGCCCGGGGACGGCGCCGACGGGGCGGCCCAGGTCCGCGGCCAGGCCGGCCGTGGACAGCGACCCCGAGCGCCAGCCCGCCTCGACCACCACCGTCGCGCCCGAGGCCGCGGCGATGAGGCGGTTGCGCTGCAGGAAGCGGCGCCGCATCGCGCTGGAGCCGGGGGGCGCCTCGCTGACGACCAGCCCCTCCTCGGCGACCGCGCGCAGCAGCCGGTGGTGGGAGGGCGGGTAGGCCCTGTCCACGCCGCAGGCGAGGACGGCGACGGTGGGCGCTCCCGCCGCGAGCGCGCCGCGGTGGGCCGCCCCGTCGATGCCGAGGGCGGCGCCGGAGACGGTGGTCGCCCCCGCGTCCCCCAGGCCCACGGCGATGCCGGCGGCGACCCGCTCGCCGTAGGCCGTCGCGGCGCGGGCGCCGACCACCGCCACGCTGCGCTCGACGGCGGCGGCCAGGTGCAGCGGGCCGCGCACCCACAGCGCGAAGGGCTCGCCGCCGTTGAGGCGCTCCAGGCCCTCGGGCCACTCGGGGTCCCCCTGGAGCACCACGCGACCGCCCAGGGCCTGCACCCGGGCGAGGTCGCGCTCGGGGTCGGTCTCCTCCCAGCGGCTCACCCAGCGGGCCAGCCCGGCGCGCAGCTGCTCCAGGGACTCCCCCGGCAGGCACTCGGCGGGGCTGGCGGGTGCCGGTGAGGCCAGGCGCTCCAGCGCCTGGCGCACACCGCGCCGGCCCACGAACCCCTTGGCGACGAGGTCCTCCGGCTCGGCCAGGCGGGACCAGGCCATCAGCGCCAGGCGCTCGTCGCCGGCCCACCGCGGCAGCACCCGGCCCAGGCGGGGCAGGGGCGCCTGCCAGCCGCCGGCCCCGGCCGGCCCGTCGGTCGGCCCGGGGCTCCAGGCGGCGCTCACGCCAGCGCCCACGGCAGCCGCCACGAGAGCGCCCGCTCGACGTCGCCGGGACCGGGGGTGGTGCGCCCCGCCAGGTCGGCCAGGGTCCACGCGGCCCGCAGCACCCTGTCGAGCCCGCGCAGCGTGAGCTCGCCGGCCTCGAGGCGCACCACCGCCGCGCGCACCACCGCCGGCGGCAGGCGCAGCGGTCCGCGCAGGTGGCGTCCGGGCACCTCTCCGTTGCAGCGCCACGGCGTGCCGCGCAGCCGCTCGGCCGCGGCGGCCCGGGCGGTGGCCACCTCGCCGGCCACCCGCTCGGAGGTGGTCCCCCGTGCGGTGCCGCGCTCGACGGCGTCCAGCTCGGTGCGCGAGACCGGGGCGACCGCGACCTGCAGGTCGACCCTGTCCAGCAGCGGGCCCGAGAGCCGGTTGCGGTAGCGGCGCTGCTCGGCCGGGGAGCAGCGGCAGGCCAGCCCCTTGTCGGTGGCGCGCCCGCACGGGCACGGGTTGGAGGTGCACACCAGCTGGAAGCGCGCCGGGAAGCGCGCGGTGCCCCGCGAGCGGGCGATGACGACCTCCCCGTCCTCCAGGGGCTGGCGCAGGCCCTCCAGCACGCGGCGGTCGAGCTCGGGAGCCTCGTCGAGCAGCAGCACGCCCCGGTGGGCGCGCGAGACCGCCCCGGGCACCGGGCCGGCCGAGCCGCCGCCGAGCACCGCCGCCGGGGAGGCCGTGTGGTGGGGCGCCTCGAACGGCGGGCGCTGCAGCAGGCCCTGGGACGCGTCGAAGGTGCCCGACAGGGAGTGCACCGCGGTGACCTCCACGGCGTCGGCCTCCGACAGGGGCGGCAGGACGCCGGGCAGCCGCGCCGCCAGCATCGACTTGCCGGCGCCCGGCGGCCCCGTCAGCAGCAGGTGGTGCCCGCCGGCGGCGGCCGTGCGCAGGGCGTCGAGGGCGTCGACCTGGCCGACCACGTCGGCCAGGTCCCCGGCGTCACGCCAGGCGCCGGTGGCCGCGCTCCCGGCCTGCCCCGGCGGGCCCGAGGAGCGCGGCGGTGGCGCGACGGCGCGGCCGCCGTGGGCGCGCACCACGTCGCCCAGGTGCTCCACGGGCACCACCTGCACGCCCGCGACCAGGGCGGCCTCCGCGGCGTTGGCGGCGGGCACGACGGCGCGCCCAATCCCCTGGGCGCGGGCCGCGAGCACCGCGGGCAGCACCCCGCGGACCGGGCGCACCCACCCGTCCAGCCCCAGCTCGCCCAGGTGCAGGCAGCTGGCCGCGGAGGCGGGCTGCAGGCCCCCCTGCGCGGCGACGAGCGCCGCGGCGACCGCGACGTCGAAGGAGGCGCCCTGCTTGGGCAGTGACGCCGGGGAGAGGTTGACCACCACCCGGCGGTCGGCCACGGCGAGCCCCGCGTTGCGCAGGGCGGCGCGCACGCGGTCCCGCGACTCGTTGAGCGCCGCGTCGGGCAGCCCGCTGAGGACGAAGGCGGGCAGGCCGGCGCTCACGTCGGCCTCGACCTCCACCAGGTGTCCGGCCAGGCCGACCAGGGCGACCGACAGGGAGCGGCCGACGCTCACGCCCCCACCCCCCGCACGTGCTGCACCCGGACCTCGCCGCCGCGGGCGAGGAGCACGGCCACGACGTCCAGGCGCAGCGCTGCGCTGCGGACGCGGCCGGGGTGCTCGGCGCACCAGGCCCCCAGCAGGCGGCGCAGGCGCGCCACCTTCAGCGGCGTCACGGACTCCAGCGGGGTGCCCGCGGCGGTCGTGCGCCGGGTGCGCACCTCCACGCCGACGAGCGCGTCGCCCTCGCGCACGACCAGGTCGAGCTCACCCCAGCGGCAGCGCCAGTTCCTGTCCAGCACCTCGGCGCCGGCGGCGACGAGGTGCTCCTCGGCCAGCCGCTCACCGCGCTGCCCGACCTCGCGCCGCGTCAGCGCACCGACCCCGCCCGCGCGCACCCCGCCGGCCGTCCCACGACCACCCGCCACCGCGACCACCTCCGGGTGGTCACGCTGCCGGGGCCCGCACCCCCCGCGCCGCCGCGGCGCGCGCCCCTGTGGACACCGCCGCGCCCGGAGGGCCCTGTGGGCGGGGCGCGTGCTCGGCCGCGCCGGACGGCCTCAGCCGGTGAAGCCCTCGGGCTTGGGCACCTCGAGGTCGCTCTTGGACAGCTCCTCGACGTTGACGTCCTTGAAGGTCACCACGCGGACCGTCTTGACGAACCGCGCGGACCGGTAGACGTCCCACACCCACGCGTCGGAGAGCACCAGCTCGAACCAGACCTCGCCGTCGGTGGTGCGCGGGCGCAGGTCCACCGAGTTGGCCAGGTAGAAGCGGCGCTCGGTCTCCACCACGTAGGAGAACAGGCCGACGACGTCGCGGTACTCGCGGTAGAGCGCGAGCTCCATCTCGGTCTCGTAGTCCTCGAGGTCCTCAGCGCTCATCGCGCCTCATCATGCACCCCGGGCACCGAGCTCCTCGGCGCAACCCGTCCCCGCGCCCGCGCCGGGCACCGGCTCCAGCGCGTCGAGCAGCTCCAGCTGCTCGGCCAGCGCGGCCGCGGCGGCCTGCGGCGCCGCAGGCACCCCCGGCAGCCGCCAGCTGCGGCGGTGCTGCGCGCACGGGCCCAGCTCGCGCAGCGCCGCCAGGTGCTCCGGGGCGCTGTAGCCCTTGTTGCCGGCCCAGCCGTAGCCGGGGTGCTCGGCGTCCAGGCCGGTCATGAGGGCGTCGCGCTCGACCTTGGCCAGCACCGAGGCGGCGGCGACGGCGGCGCACCGCAGGTCGCCCTTGACCTGCGTCACCACCTCCACCGGAGCGGCCAGCGGCCCGCACGCGTCCGCGGGCGGCAGGTCCGGGCGGCCCAGCCAGTCGTAGTCGCCGTCCAGCAGGGCCAGCGCGGGAAGGGCGGGCAGCTGCTGCAGCGCCCGGGTGCCCGCCAGCCGCAGCGCCCGCAGGATCCCCAGCGCGTCGACCTCGCCCGCGCTGGCGTGCCCCACCGCCCAGGCGGGCGCCCAGCGCCGCAGCGCGGGCACCAGGGCCTCGCGGGCCGCGGGGCTGAGCAGCTTGGAGTCGCGCAGCCCCACGGGTGCGCTGCGGGTTGTCAGCCCCACCACGACGACGCCGACGGTCACCGGCCCGGCCAGCGCCCCGCGCCCGACCTCGTCCACCCCCGCCACCAGCGCGTGCCCGGAGCGCAGCAGCTCGCGCTCGCGGCGCAGGGTGGGGACCGCCGAGCGGGGCCGCCGCTCAGCCACCGGCGGCGTCGGGGACGCCGGCGAACGCGTCGGCGTGCCGGCCCAGCCAGCCGAGCCTGTCCAGGGGCCAGACCACCACCACGGCGCGCCCGACCACGTCGTCGACGGGCACGGCGCCCCCGCCGGGTGAGCCGGGGTGGTAGCGGGAGTCCCCGGAGTTCTGGCGGTTGTCGCCCTCCACCCACAGGCTGTCCGGTGGCACCGTCACGTCGAAGTCGACCTCGCTGGAGACCGAGCCGGGCTTGAGGAAGCCCTCCTGCAGGGCGACGCCGTTGACGGTGGTGCGGCCCTGGGCGTCGCAGCACACGACCCGGTCCCCGGGCAGGCCGATGACGCGCTTGATGAGGTGCTGGCCGGAGTTGGAGGGCAGCACCCCCACGAAGGTCAGGACGTCGACGACGGCGTTCCCGACCGGTCCGCGGTCGGGCTCGGGGACGGGCTGCAGCCAGCCGCCCGGGTCCTCGAAGACCACCACGTCGCCGCGCTGCAGGTCGAACGGCCCGGGCGTCAGCTGGCTGACCAGCACCCGGTCCCCGCGCAGGAGCGTGTCCTCCATCGACTCCGAGGGGATGTAGAAGGCCTGCACGAGGAAGGTCTTGACGAGCAGGGACAGCACCAGGGCCGCCACCACGACGACGGCGGCCTCGCGCACCGCGGCGAGGGCTCCGGACAGCGGGCCGCGCTGGCGGCTGCGCCTGCTGGGCCCGTCGGGGGGCGGGGACTCGTGCCGCGCCTGCTGGTCAACCACTCGTCCTCCGCGGGGTGGGGGCCTCGGGCGGTGCGCCCGGCGACCTCGGAAGGCTACGTCGGCGTCCCGGGTGATCGGGCCGGGACGCAGCGGAGGCCCGGTCCGTGCTCGGACCGGGCCTCCTGCCGCTCACGCCGTGGCCGGGCGCGGTACGGGCCCGCCCCGGCCGACCCGGCTCAGGCCGGACGGCTGTCGCGCTTCTCCTTGATCTTGGCGGCCTTGCCGCGCAGGTCGCGCAGGTAGTACAGCTTCGCGCGGCGCACGTCACCGCGGGTGACGACCTCGATGGAGTCGATCGCCGGGGAGTGCAGCGGGAAGGTGCGCTCCACGCCCACGCCGAAGCTGACCTTGCGGGCGGTGAAGGTCTCGCGGACGCCGCCGCCGGAGCGGCGGATGACCGCGCCCTGGAAGACCTGGATGCGGGAGCGGCTGCCCTCGACGACCTTGACGTTGACCTTGACGGTGTCGCCGGGGCCGAAGGACGGCAGGTCGCTGCGGAGCGAGGCGGCGTCGAGGGAGTCGAAGGTGTGCACGGTGGTGTCCGTTCCCGCGGTGCCACAGGTCACGCGCGACGTCAGGCCTGCCGCGGTCTGCGGACGGGCCGGTGGTCTGGTCTGGGTCGTCGTGCCGGTCCCCTCCGGCGACCGCTCGCCCCCCGTGGCAGGGGCGGCGCCGGTCACGGCACGGCCCCCGATTCTGCCACAGGGGCGCTGCCGCCTCGACCAGACCGCCGCCGGACCGCCACCGGAGCGCGGCCGGGGGTCCTCAGCGGGAGCGGTGCACCCCGCCGTCGCCGTCGGCGTCGCCGTCCCAGCCCAGCTCGGCCAGCACGGCGCGGTCGGCGCGGGTGAGCTGCGCCGGGTCCAGCCGCTCGAGCAGGTCCGGACGGCGCTCCGCGGTGCGCCGCAGCGACTGCTCGCGCCGCCAGGCCGCGACCTTCGCGTGGTGGCCGGACAGGAGCACCTCGGGCGCCGGGCGGCCCTCCCACGTCGCGGGGCGGGTGTAGACGGGCGCCTCGAGCAGCCCGCCGGAGGCGGGGGCGTGGGACTCCTCGACCACGCTCTCGGGGTTGCCCAGCACCCCGGGCAGCAGCCGGGCGACGGCCTCGACGACGGCGAGCACGGCGACCTCGCCGCCGTTGAGCACGTAGTCGCCCAGGCTCACGGGCGTCACCGGACCCTGCTCCGCAGCGGCCTCCAGGACCCTCTCGTCGATGCCCTCGTAGCGGCCGCAGGCGAAGGCCAGCCACGCCTCGGACGACAGCTCGTGCGCCATCGCCTGCGTGAAGGGCGCTCCCGCCGGGCTGGGCACGAGCAGGTGAGGCACCGCGTCGGGCTCCTCCAGGGAGCTGCGGCCGGCCTCGCGGACGGCCGCGAGCGCAGCGGCCCACGGCTCCGGGCGCATGACCATGCCCGCGCCCCCGCCCAGCGGGGCGTCGTCGACGGTGCGGTGGCGGTCGGTGGTCCAGGCGCGCAGGTCGTGCACGTGCAGGTCGAGCAGCCCCGCGGCGCGGGCCTTGCCGATCAGCGACAGGTCCAGCGGGGAGAGGTACTCGGGGAAGATGGAGACGACGTCGATCCTCACGGCCGTCCCACCGTCGTCACCGCGCGTCCTCCGGGGCGCCGTCGCCCTCCAGCAGGCCTCCCGGCGGGTCGAGGACCACCCGGCCGCCGGCGACGTCGACGACGGGCACCAGCGCCGTCACGAAGGGCACGCGCGCCAGCGAGCCGGAGGGCTGGCGCACCACGAGCAGGTCCTGCGCGGGGCCGTGCTCGACGCCGACGACCTCACCGGCGGTGCGCCCGTCGGTGCGCTCCGCGCGCAGGCCCACCAGGGCCGGCACCGACCAGGCGTCCGGCTCCTCCTCGCTGGTGACGGGCACGTCGGCCAGCAGGAGCACCCCGCGCAGCGCCTCGGCGGCGTCGCGGTCGGCCACGCCCTCGAAGGACAGCAGCAGCACGCCGTTGTGGTCCCTGGCCGAGGCCAGCACGAGCGGGCCCGCCGACGCGGGGTCGGTGGTGAACACCGCTCCCCCGGCGAAGCGCTCGCCGGGGGAGTCGGTGCGGACCTCCACGCTCACCTGCCCGCGGACCCCGTGGGGGCGCCCGATGCGGGCGACGACCGCCTCCACCGCTGCTCAGGCCCGGCTCAGGACGGGCGGCGGCGCGGGCGGTCGACGTCGACGACGTCGACGCGCACGTCGTCGTCGCCCGCGAGGGCGCCGACGACGGTGCGCAGCGCCTTGGCCGTGCGGCCCGAGCGGCCGATCACCCGGCCGAGGTCCTCGGGGTGCACGCGCACCTCGAGGACCTCGCCGGAGCGCAGGCGGCGGGTGGTGACGCGGACGTCGTCGGGGTTGTCGACGATGCCGCGGACCAGGTGGTCGAGCGCGTCAGCGAGCACGACGGCCTGCTCCTGCCCGGTGCTCAGGCCGAGGTGCCCGAGGAGCCGGCCTCGGCCGGCTCGTCGGTGCCGTCGGGCTGCTCGGCGTTGGCGACCTCGGCGGGCTGGACGGCAGCGCCGTCGCCCTCCTGCGCGGCGGGCCCGCCGGACTTCCTGGGCTTCTCGCGCCGGTCGGCGGAGAAGTCCTCGGCACCGGCCACGGGGGCCTTGGGGGCCTTGGTCTTCAGGGTGCCCTCGGCGCCGGGCTCGCCCTTGAAGGTCTGCCAGTCACCGGTGATCTTGAGGATGGCCTCGACCTGGGGGGTCGGCTGGGCGCCGACGCCGAGCCAGTACTGCGCGCGCTCGCGGTCGACCTCGATGAGCGAGGGCTCCTCGGTCGGGTGGTACTTGCCGATCTCCTCGATCGCACGACCGTCGCGCTTGGTGCGCGAGTCGGCGACGACGATGCGGTAGTACGGGGCGCGGATCTTGCCCAGGCGCTTGAGGCGGATCTTGACAGCCACGGGGTGGTGCTCCTGCTCGGTTCGCGGGTGTGGGCCTGCTGCCGCGCGTGGGGTGTCGCGCGGCCGCTCCGGCCCGAGGACCAGCGGATCGCGGAGAGAGGGGCCGCACACCGCCGAGTACAGCCCTCGATCGTAGCGGAGGCCGGGCGGTGCTCCTCACCGCCGCCGGCGCCGCCCGGCCGGGGTCACAGGCGCCCGGCCTCCACCACGCGGCGCAGGAACACGCGGGTCCGCTCGTGGCGGGGGTCGCCCAGAACCTGCTCCGGCGGGCCCTGCTCCAGGAGCACCCCGCCCTCGAGGAAGCAGACGACGTCGGCGGCCGAGCGCGCGAAGCCCATCTCGTGGGTGGCCATGAGGATGGTCATCCCCCCGGCGGCCACCTCGCGCACCAGCGCCAGCACCTCCCCCACCAGCTCGGGGTCCAGGGCGGAGGTGACCTCGTCGAGCAGCAGCAGGCGCGGCTGCACCGCCAGCGCCCGCACGATGGCGGTGCGCTGGGCCTGACCGCCGGAGAGCTGGTCGGGGTAGGCCCGCGCCCGGGAGGCCAGCCCGATGCGCTCCAGCAGCTCCAGGGCGCTGGCCTCGGCCTGCTCGCGCGGGACCCCGTGCACGCGGCGCGGGGCCAGGGTGACGTTGTCCAGCACCGACAGGTGCGGGAAGAGGTTGTAGGCCTGGAAGACCACGCCGATGCGGCGCCGGACGGCGTCGGCGTCCACGCGGGGGTCGGTGACGTCCTGCCCGTCGAGCCAGACCTGCCCGTCGTCGACCTGCTCGAGCAGGTCCACGCAGCGCAGCAGGGTCGACTTGCCCGAGCCGGAGGCGCCGATGAGGGTGACCACCTGGTGCTCGTCGACGTCGAGGTCGACCCCCCGCAGCACGGAGGTGCCGCCGTAGGACTTCACCAGGCCGCGCACGCGCAGCACCGGCTGCCCGCTCACAGCAGGCCCCCCGCCTGCTGGCGCCGGCGGGCCCGCGCCGTGGCCCAGTCGGCGAGGCGCACGGTGGGCACGGCGAGCAGGACGAACAGCACGCCGGCCACGACGTACGGGGTGAAGTCCGCCGTCTGCGCGGAGGCGATCTGCGCCCGCCGGACGGCGTCGACGGCGCCCAGCACGGAGATGAGGCCGACGTCCTTCTGCAGCGCCACGAGGTCGTTGAGCAGCGGCGGGGTGACGGTGCGCACCGCCTGCGGCAGGACGACGAGCCGCGTGGTCTGGCGGTGCGTCAGCCCCAGCGCCCGCGCCGCCGCGCGCTGGCTGGGGTGCACGGACTCGATGCCGGCGCGGAAGACCTCGGCGACGTAGGCGCCGTAGGTGAGGACGATGGCGATCGTCCCCAGGACCACCGCGCTGGTCGGCACGCCCTGAAGCCGCAGCCCCGGGACGCCGAAGCCGACGACGTACAGCAGCACGATGAGCGGGAGCCCGCGGAAGACGTCGGTGTAGGCGGCCGCGAGCAGGCGCACGGGCGCCCACACCGGGCCGCGCAGCGTGCGCAGCAGCGCCACCACGAGGCCGACCACGAGCACGCAGACCGCAGCGACCACGAGGACCCGCACGTTCAGCCACAACCCCGACAGGACCGGCAGGAACGAGCGGCGCGCCACGTCGAGGTCCAGGAACGACTCGCGGGTGCGCTCCCAGCCCGGCGCGCTCGTGGCCCCCACGAGGAGCACGGCGGCGAAGACCACCGTCGAGAGGACCGCGACCCCGGTCGAGCGCCGCTCGCGCGACCTCCGGTAGGAGCGGCGCCCGGCCTCGACCTCGCTGACCGGCGGGACGACGACGCCGTCGGGCGGCGCGCTCACCGCAGGACGGGCGCCTGCGCCGCCTCGTCGAGCCACTGCTGCTGCAGCTGGGCCAGCGTGCCGTCCTCGCGCAGGGTGTCGACGGCGCGGCTCACGCACGCCGTCAGCGGGGAGCCCTTGTCGAGCACCATCCCGAAGGTGTCGGTGGCGCCGCCGCTGGGGGTCTGCAGCTGGCCGACCACCTTCCCGTCGTCGAGCTGGGCGGCGGCCATGTAGAAGGCCGTGGGCAGGTCGACGACGATGGCGTCCACCTGGCCGTTCTGCAGCGCGGCGACGGCGTCGTCGTTGGTGTTGTAGACGGCGGGCTCGGCGTCGGGGGCGATCTGGTCGGTGATGGCCGTGTAGCTCGTGGTGCCCACCTGGGCGCCCAGCCGCAGCCCCTTGAGCCCGGCCAGGTCGGTGACCCCTGCGGCCGGCGAGGTGCCCGTGGTCACCACCGCCTGGGCCACGTCGTAGTAGGGCGTGGAGAAGTCGACGGCCTCCTTGCGCTCCTCGGTGATGGAGAACTGGTTGATGTCGACGTCGAAGTCCTTCGGGCCCGGGGCGATGGCGGCGTTGAAGTCGGCCACCGTCCAGGTGACCTGCTCCTTGGAGTACCCCAGCTGCCCGGCCACGGCGTAGGCGACGGCCGACTCGTAGCCCTGGCCGTTGCTCGGGTCGTCCTCGGAGAACCACGGCTCGTAGGCGGGCTGGCTGGTGGCGACGGTGAGCGTGCCCGGGGTCAGGGTCTGCAGGTCGGCCGGTGAGCAGCTGGCCGTGGTGGTCGCCGAGCTGTCGGCGCCGGTGGCACCGGCCGCTCCCCCGGCCTCCTCCTGCGGCGCGCAGCCGGCGACGAGCAGGGCCGAAGCCCCCGCGAGGGCCGTGAGCAGCAGGGCGGGTCGGCGCAGCACGGGCCCGACAGTAGTTGAGGTCTGCACGACCGGACGACCGACGAGCCTGGTCAGGGCCCCGGGGACACGGCGCGTCCTCGCAGCACCACCGCGCGTGGCGCCCGGAGCACCCCGACGTCCTCGCGGGGGTCGGCGGGCAGCACGAGCAGGTCCGCCGGGGCGCCCTCCTCCAGCGCTGGCGCACCGAGGTAGGAGCGCGAGCCCCAGGTGGCGGCGCTGAGCGCCTGCAGGGGCGTGAGCCCGGCCTCGACCAGCGCGGCCACCTCGTCGGCGACCAGCCCGTGGGGCACCTCCGTGCCGGCGTCGGTGCCCACGAGCAGCCGCACGCCGGCGTCGACGGCGTCCCGGACGGCCTGCGGGCGCCGCGCGTGCAGCGCCCTCATGTGCGCGGCGTAGGTGGGGAACTTCGGCGCTCCGGCGGCCGCGAAGTCGAGGAACCTGGCGGTGTTCACCAGGGTCGGCGTGACGGCCACGCCGGCCGCCGCCGCGGCGGCGGCGGTCTCGCCGTCCAGGCCCGTGGCGTGCTCCCAGCAGTCGACGCCCGCGGCCAGCAGGTCCGGGAGCGTCTCCTCGGAGAAGGTGTGGACGGCCACGCGGGCGCCGAGGGCGTGCACGGCGGCGACGGCGCGGGTCAGCTCGGCCACGGGCCAGCACGGGGCGAGGTCGCCCGTGGACCTGTCGATCCAGTCCCCGACGACCTTGACCCAGCCGTCGCCGGCGCGGGCCTGCGCGCTGACCGCGGCCACGAGGTCCTCCGGCTCGACCTCCTCGCCGACCCCGCGCAGGTAGCGCCGCGAGCGCGCGACGTGCCGCCCGGCGCGCAGCACGCGGGGCACCTCGTCGTCGTCGTCCATCCAGCGGGTGTCCGCCGGGGAGCCGGCGTCGCGCAGCAGCAGCGCGCCGGCGTCCCTGTCGGTCAGGGCCTGGCGGCGGGCGGCCTGGGCGTCGACGGGGCCGGCCGGGCCGAGGCCCACGTGGCAGTGCGCGTCGACCAGGCCGGGCAGCACCCAGCCGTCGAGCACCTCGGCGCCGTCGGTGGAGGCGGGGCGCTCGAAGGTGATCCGCCCGTCGAGCACCCACGCCTGGTCGCGGACCTCCACCTCCCCCGCCGGGTCGAGGCGGGCCAGCACGGGGCCCCGCAGGTGGAGCACGACCGGCAGCCCGTCAGCGGCCCGTCAGCGGCCGAGGTGCTTCTCGAAGCCCGGCGGCAGCTCGAAGCCCGGCGGCAGCTGGGGCTCGTCGCCTCCCGCGCCGAACGCGGCACCGGGCCCGAACGCCGAGCCGCGGCTGGCGAGGGCCTTCTCGGAGGCGGCGCGCTCCTGCTCGGCGCGCTTGGCGGGGTTGCCCGACTTCGCCTTCTTCCCCCTGGGCGGCGGGGCCTGCATCCGGCCGCGGGACTTCTTGCCGCCGGCGAGGCCGGCCATCCCGCCGCCCGGGCCGCCGGCGCCGCCGAGCGCCCCGGCCAGGCCGCCGCCGCCCTTGGCGCGCATGGCGCGCATGACCTTCTGCGCCTCGCCGAACCTGTCGAGGAGCTGGTTGACCTCGCTCACCTCGGTGCCGGAGCCGCGGGCGATGCGGGCGCGCCGGGAGCCGTTGAGCACCTTGGAGTTGCGGCGCTCCAGCGGCGTCATCGACCTCACGATCGCCTCGATGCGCTTCATGGCGCCGTCGCTGGCGAGCTCGTCGAGCTGGTCCTTCATGGCGCCCATGCCGGGCAGCATCCCGAGGACCTTGTTGAGCGGCCCCATCTTCTTGAGGGCCTGCATCTGGGTGAGGAAGTCCTCGAGGGTGAAGTCCTCGCCGGCCTCGAAGCGGCTGGCGAGGGCCGCGCTCTCCTTGGCGTCGAAGGCGCGCTCGGCCTGCTCGATGAGGGTGAGCACGTCACCCATGTCGAGGATGCGCGAGGCCATCCGGTCGGGGTGGAAGACCTCGAAGTCGGCCAGGCCCTCGCCGGTGGAGGCGAACAGCACCGGGCGGCCGGTGGTGGTGGCCACCGACAGGGCGGCGCCGCCGCGGGCGTCGCCGTCGAGCTTGGTGAGGACGACGCCGGTGAGGTCGACGCCCTCCTGGAAGGCCTGCGCCACGGCGAGCGCGTCCTGCCCGATCATCGCGTCGACCACGAACAGCACCTCGTCGGGCTGCGTGGCCTCACGGATGTCCGAGGCCTGCTGCATCATCTCGGCGTCGACGCCGAGGCGGCCGGCGGTGTCGACGACGACGACGTCGTACTGCTTCTCCCGGGCGTGCGCGACGCCGCGGCGCGCCACCTCGACGGGGTTGCCGACGCCGTTGCCGGGCTCGGGGGCGTACACCTCGACGCCCGCGCGCTGGCCGACCACCTGCAGCTGGGTGACGGCGTTGGGGCGCTGGAGGTCGCAGGCGACCAGCAGCGGGGTGTGCCCGGTGTCCTTGAGGTGGCGGCCGAGCTTGCCGGCCAGCGTGGTCTTGCCGGCGCCCTGCAGGCCCGCGAGCATGATCACTGTCGGGGGGTTCTTGGCGAAGCGCAGCCGGCGCGTCTGACCGCCGAGGACGCCGACGAGCTCCTCGTTGACGATCTTGACGACCTGCTGCGCCGGGTTCAGCGCCTGCGAGACCTCCGCCGACAGGGCCCGCTCGCGGATGCTCCCCGTGAACGCGCGCACCACCGGCAGGGCGACGTCGGCCTCGAGCAGCGCGCGGCGGATCTCCCGCACCGTCGCGTCGACGTCGGCCTCGGTGAGCCGGCCCTTGCCCCGCAGGCCCTTGAAGGTCGCGGTGAGCCGGTCGGACAGGGAGCTGAACACGCCCTCCAGGCTACCGGCGGCCGGCGGCGCGCCGGCCCGGTCCGCCGCGGGCCCGGATCAGTCGTCGACGTCGGCGGCCGCGCCCAGCACGGAGACCGCGGCGGCCACGCGCGCCGGCGCCAGCGCGCTGCCGTCGGGCTCCCCGAGGTAGAGGACGTCGACGGCCTGGCCCCCGTACGTCGCCACGTGCGCGCTGTGGATCTCCACGCCGATCCCCGCCAGCTGCGAGCCCAGGGCGTGCAGCAGCCCGGGCCGGTCCAGGGCGCGGACCTCGACCACCGTGGCCTCCCCGGAGGCACCGGGCAGCACGAGCACCCGGGGGGGCGCGGTGGCGCGGGTGGCCGCCGCCGAGCTGCCCGGGCGCCAGCCGGCGTCGCGCCGGCGCATCGGCTCCAGGACGGCGTCGTCCCCCGACGCCAGGCGCCGCAGCCCGGTGAGCAGCACGCCGGGGTCGGGCAGGCCGGCGGGCGCCTCGACCCACCAGGTGTCCACGGCCACGCCGGCGCTCGCGCCCACCCCCTCGTCGCCCGCGCCCGTGCCGGTGCCGGTGCCGGTGCCGGTGCCGGTGCCGGTGCCGCCGACGGTGCGCACCAGGGCCGAGCGCACCGAGAGGCGGTGGCTGGCCAGCAGCCCCGCCTGGTCGGCGAACAGCCCGGGGCGGTCGGGGGCCACGACGTGCACCGCGTGCAGCCCGGCCACGGCGTCGACCCGGATGCGCGGCTGGCCGTCGGCCCGGACCCCGGCCACCGCCGCGGCCTCGGTCTCGGTCAGCGGCGCGGGCCCTGGCGGCTCGTGCCCCTGCAGCACCCGCCGGGCCCGGGCGGTGAGGTCGTCGACCAGGCGGGCGCGCCAGGCGGTCCAGGCCGCCGGCCCCGCGGCGCGGGCGTCGGCCTCGGTGAGCGCCCGCAGCAGGTCCAGCACGTCCTCGCGGCCGTCGACGGCGTCGACCAGCTCGGCCACGGTGCGCGGGTCGTCGGGGTCGCGGCGGGTGGCCAGGTCGACCAGCGTCAGGTGGTGCAGCACCAGGCGCCCGACGACGCCGGCGTCAGCCTCCGGCAGGCCCACCCGCCGGGCCACCGCGGCCGCGACCGGGGCCCCGCGGGCGGAGTGGTCCTCCCCGCTGCCGGTCTTGCCCAGGTCGTGCAGCAGCGCGGTGAGCAGCAGCAGGTCGGGACGGGAGACCGCCGAGCGCAGCGGCTCGGCCTCCACCGCGGTCTGCACCAGGTGCCTGTCCACGGTGTGGCGGTGCACGACGGTGCGCTGCGGGCGGTTGCGCACCCCGGCCCACTCGGGGAACCACCGCACCACCAGCCCGGCCTGGTCGAGGGTCTCCCACACCGGCACCTGCGCCTCCCCGGTGCCGAGCAGGTCCACGAGCGCCTCGCGCGCCGGCACCGGCCAGGGGTCGGGCAGCGGCGCGCTGCCCGAGGCCAGGTGCTCGGCGGTGATCGGGGAGAGCGGGATGCCCGCGCGCGCGGCGGTGGCCGCTGCGCGCAGGGCCAGCGCGGGGTCGGTCTGGGGGCGGGCCTGCGCGCCGAGCCAGAGCTCCTCCTCGTGCTCGACGAGGTCCGAGCCGAGGCTGCGCAGGCGCGGGCGGGCCCGCCGCAGGCCGCGGCGGGAGGTCATGGCGCCCCGGGCGCGGCGCGTGGTGCGGTCCAGGGCGTGAGCCACAGCCCGGGCGGCCCCGGCCACGCGGGCGAGCAGCTCGTCGGCGTCGGACAGGCCCAGGGCCGCCGCGACGGCGTCCTGCTCGGGCAGCAGCAGCCGGTCCCCCGCCCGGCCGGTGACGGCCTGCAGCGCGTCCCGCACGTCGAGCAGGGTGGCCGCGGCGGCGTCCACGGCCCCGTGCGGCCCGTGCGGGGCGTCCGCCACCCAGCTCGCCACGAGGGCCCGCAGGACCACGACGTCGCGCAGGCCGCCGCGGGCCTCCTTGAGGTCGCCCTCGAGCAGGTAGGCCAGGTCGCCCTGCTGGCGGTGGCGGGCCGCGACCTCCTCCAGCAGCACCGGCAGGCGCTTGCGGGCGGTGCGGCGCCAGTCCTCGCGCAGCACCTCGCGGGTGCGCAGCACCATGGCGGCGTCCCCCGCCAGCGGGCGCAGGTCGAGCAGGCCCACCGCGGCCGAGGCGTCGGCGGCGGCCACCTCCCGGCACTGCGCCGGGGAGCGCACCGAGTGGTCCAGCCGCAGCCCGGCGTCCCACACGGGGTACCAGACGCGGTCGGCCAGGGCGGCGACGCCGTCGGGGGCCAGCTGCCGGCCGTCGTGGAGGATCACCAGGTCGAGGTCGCTGGCGGGTCCGGCGTCGCGGCGCGCGTGGCTGCCCACCGCGGCCAGGGCGATCCCGGAGGCGGTGGCGTGGGCACCGGCCGCCGGGCCCGCGGGGTCGGACAGGACCGCGTCGGTCCACACGTCCTCCAGCCAGGCGTCCACCAGGCCCGCGAGGCGCTCGCGCCGCTCCGGCCCGCGCGCCGGGTCGTCCAGGCCCGCGCGCACGGCGAGGGCGAGCCGCTCGCGCCGGAGGTCCCTGCGGGGGATGGCTCCTGCGGTCACGGCTCGCCCTCTCGTCGGTGCTGCTCGTCGGCAGCGGGGAAGTGCTGCGGGCGGTGCTCCCGCCGCCGGCAGCGACGGGAGCACCGCCCGGAGGGGTGTCAGAGGGCGTCGGCCCCGTGCTCCCCGGTGCGCACCCGCACCACGTCGTCGACGGGGATGACCCACACCTTGCCGTCGCCGATGCGTCCGGTGGCGGCGGCCTTGACGACCGCCTCCACCACGCCGGTGGCGTCCAGGTCGTCCACGAGGACCTCCAGGCGCACCTTGGGGACCATGTCCACGGTGTACTCGGCACCGCGGTAGACCTCGGTGTGGCCCCGCTGGCGACCGTAGCCGCTGGCCTCGGAGACGGTCATGCCCTGCACGCCGAAGGACTCCAGCGCGCTCTTGACGTCGTCGAGCTTGTGCGGCTTGATCACCGCGGTGACGAGCTTCATGCCGAGGCTCCCTCAGTGGTGCGCTTGGTGGTGGACGCGGCGGCGGCACCCGCGGCGGGGCCGTGGCCGCCGAAGCTGCCGACCAGGTCGTAGCCGGACTCGGCGTGCTGGTGCTGGTCGATGCCGGAGACCTCGTCCTCCTCGGGGATGCGCCACCCGAGGGTGGCCTTGATGGCGAAGCCGATGATCGCCGTGAGGACCGCCGAGTAGGCGAGCACCGCGAAGGCGCCGATGGCCTGGGTGCCCAGCAGCGACAGGCCGCCGCCGAAGAGCAGGCCGCTGGCGCCGGCGGGGGCCGCCTCGGTGGCGAACAGGCCGATCGCCAGGGTGCCCCACAGGCCGCCGACCAGGTGGACGCCGACGACGTCGAGGGAGTCGTCGTAGCCGAACCGGTACTTCAGGCCCACCGCGAGGGCGCACAGCACACCGGCGATGGCGCCGACGACGATCGAGCCGATCGGGTTGAGGGCGGAGCAGGCCGGGGTGATGGCCACCAGGCCGGCGACGGCACCGGACGCAGCGCCCAGGGACGTGGCGTGACCGTCGCGGAAGCGCTCGGTGACCAGCCAGCCGCAGACGGCGGCACTGGTGGCGACGAGCGTGTTGACCCAGACCACCGCGGCCGTGTTGTTGGCGCCGAGGGCCGAGCCGGCGTTGAAGCCGAACCAGCCGAACCACAGCAGACCGGCGCCGAGCATCACCAGCGGCAGGTTGTGGGGGCGCATCGGCTCGCGGCCGAAGCCGCGGCGCTTGCCGATGATGATCGCGAGCACCAGGCCCGCCACGCCGGCGTTGATGTGGACGGCGGTGCCGCCGGCGAAGTCGATGGCCTCGATGCCGCTGGCGATCCAGCCGCCGACGTGGCCGGTCTCGTCGTTGCTGAAGTCGAAGACCCAGTGCGCCACGGGGAAGTAGACGAGGGTGGCCCAGACGCCGGCGAAGACCATCCAGGTGGAGAACTTCACGCGGTCGGCGATGGCGCCGGAGATGAGGGCCACGGTGAGGATCGCGAAGACGGCCTGGAAGCCCACGAAGGCCATGGCGGGCAGGCCGCCCTCCTCGGAGGTGGTGTCCTCCATGAGGCCCTGCAGACCGAGGTACTGCGTGGGGTTCCCGAGCAGGCCCAGGCCGACGTCGTCGCCGAAGGCGATCGAGTAGCCGTAGAGCACCCACAGCACCCCGATGAGCCCGAGCGCGCCGAAGCTCATCATCATCATGTTCAGCACGCTCTTCGGGCGGACCATGCCGCCGTAGAAGAGCGCCAGACCGGGGGTCATGAGCAGCACCAGGGCGGCGCTGGTCAGGACCCAGGCGGTCGCGCCGGTGTCGACCATCGGCTTACCTCCTGCGAGAGCGCGGCCCGTGGCGGGCCGGGGAACCTCCAGCGGCGCCGTGCCCCGGCAGCCGCGGGCCCCCGGTCTCGGGGGCGCTGGGAAGAAGGTGCCCAGTCGCCGTCAAGGGCGCGTTCCCGTGCTGTTACCGCTCCGTGTCATCGCCGCCGCAGGTGTGAACATCGTGTTTCAGGCCCCTGCGCGGGGGCTGGTGAGGCCCGTGAGGCGCCCTGGTCGGGGCGTCGGCGCCCGTCAGCCGACGATCGCGTCGACGAAGGCCTCCGGGTCGAACGGGGCGAGGTCGTCGGGTCCCTCCCCCAGGCCGACCAGCTTCACCGGCACGCCGAGCTCGCGCTGGACGGCCACCACGATGCCGCCCTTGGCGGTGCCGTCCAGCTTGGTCAGGACGATCCCCGTGACGTCGACGACCTGGGAGAACACCGCTGCCTGCTTGAGCCCGTTCTGGCCGGTGGTCGCGTCGAGCACGAGCAGCACCTCGCTGACCGGGGTGGTGCGCTCGATGACCCGCTTGACCTTGCCCAGCTCGTCCATGAGCCCCGCCTTGTTCTGCAGGCGCCCCGCGGTGTCGACCAGGACGACGTCGGCCTCGGCCTCCGTGCCGGCCCGGACCGCCTCGAAGGCCACCGACGCGGGGTCGGCGCCCTCGCGCTCGGAGCGCACCGTCGGCACGCCGACCCGCTCCCCCCAGGTGGCCAGCTGGTCGGCGGCGGCGGCGCGGAAGGTGTCCGCCGCGCCCAGCACGACGTCCTTGTCCTCGGCCACGAGCACGCGGGCCAGCTTGCCGACCGTCGTCGTCTTCCCGGTGCCGTTGACCCCGACCACCATGACCACGGCCGGGTGGCCGGGCGCCTCGGCGGGGCGGGAGGTGCGCAGGGACCTGTCCATGCTCGGGTCGACGACGGCGAGGAGCTCCTCGCGCAGCATGGCGCGCACGCGCTGCGGGTCGCGCTCGCCCAGGGTGCGCACGCGCACGCGGAGGCGGTCGACCAGCTCGGTGGCCGGGCCCACGCCGAGGTCGGCCATGAGGAGCGTGTCCTCGACCTCCTCCCAGGTGGCCTCGTCGATGGTGTCGCGGCTGAGCAGCGCGAGCAGGCCGCGGCCCAGGGCGGTGTTGGAGCGGGCCAGGCGCTCGCGCAGGCGCACCAGGCGGCCCGCGGCGGGCTCCGGGCGCTCCAGCGCGGGCGCGGTCTCCTCCTCGGGCAGCTGGAGGTCGGGCGCCGGGAGGGTGTCGATGGTGCGGGTGGCGCTGTCGCGCGGCACCTCGGCGTCGTCGCCGACGCCCGGCAGGTGCCCCTCGCCCTCGCGCTCCGGGGCCTGGCCGGGGCGGCGACCCAGGGTGCGGCTCGCGGCGTCGCGCCCGCGGCGCACCAGCCCCACGACGAGCCCCGCGCCGAGCAGGGCGACCAGGACGACGGCGCCGATGATGAGGTCGAGCGTCTCCACGGCCCCAGCCTCGCAGACCTGCAGCGCCGCCTCAGGACGAGGTGCTGGCCCGCTCCCGCAGCCGCTGGCCCACCACGGCCGTCACCCCGTCCGCGCGCATCGTCACGCCGTAGAGGGCGTCGGCGACCTCCATCGTGCGCTCCTGGTGGGTGATGACGATGAGCTGGCTGGAGGCGCGCAGCTCCTCCAGCACCACCAGCAGCCGCCGCAGGTTGGCGTCGTCGAGCGCCGCCTCGACCTCGTCGAGGACGTAGAACGGGCTCGGGCGCGCGGTGAAGATCGCCACCAGCAGGGCCACCGCCGTCAGCGAGCGCTCCCCGCCGGAGAGCAGGCTGAGCCGCTTGACGCGCTTGCCGGCCGGACGCGCCTCCACCTCCACGCCGGTGGCGAGCAGGTCGGAGGGGTCGGTCAGCACCAGGCGCCCCTCACCGCCGGGGAAGAGGCGCTCGAAGACCCGCTCGAAGGCTGCGGCGGTGTCCGCGAAGGCCTCCGCGAAGGCCTGCTGCACTCGCTCGTCGACCGTCCGCACGATCTCCAGCAGGTCCGCGCGGGTGGTGCGCAGGTCCTCCAGCTGGGAGGTGAGGAAGGCCGAGCGCTCCTCCAGGGCCGCGTACTCCTCCAGCGCCAGCGGGTTCACCCGCCCCAGGCGGGCGAGGGCCTTCTCGGCCCTGGCCAGCCGGCCCTCCTGCTCGGCCCTGTCGAAGCCCTCCGCGGGGGCGTGCTCGGCCAGGAGCGCCTCCACGGCGAGCCCGAGCTCGTCCGACGCCCGCGCTCGCAGCGCGTCCAGCACGGCGCGCTGCTCCACGCGGGCCACCTCCTCGCGGTGCGCGGCGTCGGTCAGGGCCGCCAGCTCGGCCGCCAGCGCCTCCGCGGCGGCGCGCCCCTCGGCGACGGCCGCCGCGGCGGACCCGCGCTGCGCCGCGGCCTCCTCGCGCGCCCGGCCCGCCTCGGCGAGCACCCGCTCCAGCACCTCCAGGGAGGACTGCGCGCCCGCGAGCACGGCGGCGGCCACGGAGCGGCCCGCGCGGTGGCGCGCGGCCTGCTCGGCGGCGCGCTCGCGGACGGCGCGCTCCTGGCGGGCGGCCCTGGCCAGGCCCTCGGCGCGCCCGCTGCTGGCGCGCTCGCGCTCCTCGGCGGTGCGCAGCGCGAGCCTCGCCTCGACCTCGGCGCCGCGGGCCGCCACGGCGGCGGCGCCCAGCGCGGCGCTGCGCGCGCCGGCGTCCCGGTCGTCCCCCGGCTCCCCCGGCCCGGCAGGCGCCGGGGCCTGCTGGTCGGCGGCCAGCTGCGCCGCGAGCGCGTCGGCCTCGCGCTGGGCGACGCCGACGGCGGCGCGGGCGCGCTCGTGCTGCTGCGCCGCTCGCCCGGCGTCGGCGGTGGCGGCGCGGGCGGCGGCCGTCAGCTCCCCGGTGCGGCGCGCCTCGCGGGCGGCGGCGGCGTCCCGCGCGGCCAGCTCGGCCAGGGCCGCGTCGCGGCGCTCGCGGGCGGCGGCGGCCAGCTCGGTGGCCGCGCGCAGCTCGGCGGCTGCGGCGGCGCTGGCGGCCTGCGCGGCGTCGAGGGCCTCGCGCGCGGCGTCGGCGGCGGCCTGGACGTGCACGCGGCTCGTGCCGGCTGCTCCACCGCCCCGGGCGGACCCCGCGCGCAGCACGTCGCCGGCCTCCGTGACCGCGACCAGGTCGGGGCGGGCTGCCACGAGGGCCCGCGCCTGGCCGAGGCCGGGCACCGCGACGTGCGCGGCGAGCAGCTGGGTGACGGCGCGGCCCAGCTCGCCGTCGGCGCTGACCAGCGCGGCCACCGGGCGCGCCCCCTCCATCCCGTCCAGGCCGGCCAGCAGGGCGCGCAGCTCCGCCGCGGCGCCAGCACCGGCGCCCCCCGCGCCCCCGCCACCGGCGGCGGCCTCGGCGGCGCGCGCCGCGCGGCGGCCCCCGGCGGCGGGCGCGCGCCCGGCCCGGGCGCCGGGCAGCACGAGCAGGTCGGCGCGGCCCGCGGCCTCGTGGCGCAGGAGCCGCAGCGCGTCCACGGCGGCCTCCAGCGACTCCACGACCACCGCCTCGGCGAGGTCGCCGAGGGCCGCGGTGACGACGTCCTCCGAGCCGGGCTCGACGTGCAGCTGCCCGGCCACCGCGCCCAGGACGCCCGGCAGGCGGGCGCCGGCGGCGAGGAGCGCTCCGGCGCCGTCGCGCCGGTCGGCCAGGCCGAGCTCGAGGGCCTCCAGGCGTGCGGCGGCGCCCGCCCTGTCGCGCTCAGCGGCCCGCTCGGCGGCGCGCGCTGCGGACAGCCGGTGCTCGGCGTCGGCCAGGGAGCCCGCGGCGGCGGTGGCCGCGTCCTCGAGGCCGGAGCCCGGGCCGTCAGGGCCGCTGCCGTCGTCGTCGTGGTGGGCGGTGGAGGGACCGGTGACCTGGGCGAGCGCGGCGGCGGCCTCCGCCTCGCGCCCGCGGGCCGCCTCCAGCTGCGCCTGCGCGCGCGCGGCCTCGGCGGCCGCGGCGTCCAGGGCCCCCCGCGCCGCCGCGGACCGGGCCTCCAGGCGGGCGCGCTGCTCGCGGCGGTCGGCGGCGGCGCGGGCGGCGGCCGCGACCGAGCGCTCGTGGGCGCCCTGCTCGGCCTCGGCGGCGCGCGCGGCCGCGGCGGCGCGCGCCAGCGCCTCGCGGGCGGCGGCCACCTGGGCCGCCAGAACCTGCTCGGACTCGCGGGCGCGCTCGGCCGCGGCGTCCAGCTCGTCGGGGTCCCGGCCCGCCGGGCTGGCTGCGGCGGCCGCAGCGGCGGCCAGCGTGCGCTCGCGCTCGGCGGCCAGCGCCGCGGTGCCGCGCAGCCCCTCCCGCTGGGCCACCAGGGCGTGGCAGGCCCGCTCGGCCGGGGCCAGGCGCGCGGCAGCGGCCCGCTCGGAGGCCTCGGCGGCCGCCAGGGCGGCGCGGACCGCGCCCAGGCGCCCCTCCAGCTCCTGGCGCAGCGCCGTGGCCGCCGCCTCGTCGGCCAGGTCTGCCTCCAGCGCCGCCTGCGCCTGGGCGAGGTCGTGGGCGAGCAGGCGCGCGCGGGCCTCGCGCACCTCCGCCTGCACCGCCTGGGCCCGCCGGGCGGCGTCGGCCTGGCGGGCCAGCGGTCCCAGCTGGCGGCGGACCTCGGAGGCCAGGTCGGTGAGGCGCACCAGCCCGGCCTGCATCGCGTCGAGCTTGCGCAGGGCCCGCTCCTTGCGCTTGCGGTGCTTGAGCACCCCGGCGGCCTCCTCGATGAAGCCGCGGCGCTCCTCGGGGGTGGCGTGCAGGACGGCGTCGAGCTGGCCCTGGCCGACGATGACGTGCATCTCGCGGCCGATCCCGGTGTCGGAGAGGAGCTCGGTGACGTCCAGGAGGCGGGCCGGGGTGCCGTTGATGGCGTACTCGCTGCCGCCGGAGCGGAACATCGTCCGGGTGATCGTGACCTCGGGCGCGGCGAAGGGCAGCGCGCCGTCGGCGTTGTCGATGGTGAGGGAGACCTCCGCGCGGCCCAGGGGCGGCCTGCCCGGGCTGGTGGGGGTGGCGGCGGTGCCGGCGAAGATGACGTCCTGCATGGACGCGCCGCGCAGCGACCGCGCGCCCTGCTCGCCCATCACCCACGCCAGGGCGTCGACGACGTTGGACTTGCCCGAGCCGTTGGGGCCGACGACGCAGGTGATCCCCGGCTCGAGGTGCAGCGTGGTCGCGGAGGCGAAGGACTTGAAGCCCTTCAGGCTCAGCGTCTTGAGGTGCACCCCCCGACGCTAGCGGGCGGGTCCGACGCCCGAGGCGGGTTCGCGGGGCGCCGGGCCGGGGCGCTCCGAGGGGACTTCCAGCCGCTTCCCAGCCGCGCGGGCCCCTGCGGGGCTGGTGGTCGCCACCGCGCAGGAGCACGATCGCCAGTGGGACCGGGAGCGCCCCGGGCCCGTCGTGGAACCACCTCGGGAGGCGGGGACGATGAGCTGGACCCTGGACCGGCGCGCCGCGCAGGAGCACCCGGAGCTGATGGACGTGCGCGACCGCGAGCACCTGTGGGTGACGGGGCGGACGCTGCACCGGATCCTCGACGGGCACCTGCCTCCCGGTGAGCCGGTGCACGAGCTCCTGCTGGGCGCCGTCGGCGACGCGCGCGCGGTGCTGGCGGTGACCGCGACCCGCGCCGTCATCGCCGCCGAGCCGGTCGGCCCGGCGCCGGCGCGCTGCGCGGACCTCGCGCTGGCCGAGGTGACGGCCGTGGAGTGGACGCGTCACGGCCCGACGGGGTCCGTGGTGCTGCGGACCGCCCGCACGTGCCACGTGCTGCGGCACGTCGACCTGCACCACGGCGCGCCGGTGGTCGAGCGCCTGCGCGAGCGCTGGCTCGCCGCCCGCTCCGGGTCCGCGGGCGCGGCGCAGGGCCGGGCGCTGGTGGCCGCCGACGACCGCTGAGCAGGTCTCGCAGGGTTGGGGCGCGCAGCGCAGCGGAGCACGGGTGGCCGGTCGGCGGGCGCGGTCCGCGGGCGTGACGGACGCGCTCTCCCCACGGCTGCGCGCCGTGGTGGAGGCGCTGCCGCTGCGTCCCGGGCTGCGGGTGCTGGAGGTCGGCCCGGGGCCCGGGGCGGCGGCGCGCGAGGTCGCCCGGCGCGTCCAGCCGGGCGGGTCCGTGCTCGGTGTCGACCGCTCGCCCACGGCGGTCGCGGCCGCGCGGGCGGCTGCGGTCGCCTGGGGGCTCCAGCAGGTCCTCGACGTCCGCTGCGCCGCCGTCGAGGACTTCGCCCTCCTGCCGGACGAGCCGCCGTACGACCTGGCCTTCGCGGTGCGCGTGGGCGCCCTGGACGGTCGTCACCCCGAGCTGCAGCAGCGCGCCCTGTCCGCCGTCCGCGCGGCCCTGGTGCCGCAGGGCCGCGTCTTCGTCAGCGTGGAGGGCCAGGACCCGCCGCTGCGGGTGCTGCCCGGGTGAGGAGCGCCCGTGCCCCGCCGGTCAGGGCGAGGGCCTGGCCAGCCGTGCCGCCCGCGGGCACCATCGACGCGTGGCCACGGCGACGACCCACCCGCCCGGTGCCGCACCGGCCCGGGCAGCACCGGCCGGCGCGGTCCCGCTGCTCGTCGGGTTGGGCGCCGCCGCGCCCGCCGCCGCGCTGGCGGTCGCGGCCTGGCGGGCGGGGTCCACAGCGTTCCCCGTCCACCCGGCGGGGCTCGGCGCCCTGGCGCTGTCCGGGCTCGCGCTGCTGGCGCGCAGCGGGCGGTGGCTGGCGGACCCCCCGGGCGAGGCACCGTCCGGACGCGGGCCTGCGGCCCTGGTCACCGCGGCCGGTGCCGGCCTGCTGCTCTACGCGCTGCTGGGCGCAGCGGCCGCTGCCTCCGCCGCCGGGGTCGCGGTGCCGGGTGCCGCGTCTGCGCTGGCGTCCCTGTGGGGTGCGGCCTGGCTGCCGCCGCTGGTGGTGACGGCCGCCGCCGCGCTGGCGGCGGTGCGCGCTGCGCCCCCCGGCGGCGCCGGGGGCCGTGCGCCCGGGGCCGTCGTGGCCGTCCTGCTCACCGCGGGCGCTGCGACCACCGCGGCCACCGCCGCGCTGCAGCGCCCCGTGGAGCCCTTCGAGGGGCTGCCGCCCGCGGCTCCTGCCGCGTGGGCGGTCACCGGTGGCGCTGCCCTGGACGCCGCCTCGGTCGTGCTCGCGGCGGCCCTGCTCGCCGCACCCGCGCTGCTGGCGACCACCGGGGTGCGGCGGCGCGGGGCGGAGCGCGCGCGGGTCCTGCTGCTGTCCCTGGGCGCGTCGACCCCGCTGCTCGTGGTGGCCGTCTGCCTGCTGCTCGCGGTGGCGCGCGCCCCCGGTGGGGTCGACCCCTCGGTGGGCAGCACGGGCTTCCTCGTGGTGCTGGCGGCCGGGGTCTGGGCGGGCTGCGCGGGGGTGGTGGCCGCCGCCGGCGGCCGGCCCGGCGCGGCGCTCCTGGCGGCCCGGTGCGCCGCCGGCGCGGTCGTGGTGCTCGCCGTCCTCGCCGTGGGCGTGCTGCTCGCAGCGCTCCTCGACGGCGCTCCGCTGCTCGTGCTCGTCGGTGCGGTGGCGCTCCTGGCGGCCGGCGGCCTCGAGGCCTGGCGGAGGACCTCCGGGTGGGCGGCCGCGCTCCTGGAGGAGACCTCCTCCCGCGCCGCGCCCGCCGACGTCGTCCCCCCGCCCCACCACGTCCGGGGGCCGGGCCCCGGCACTGCCCCGGTCGGGGCACCGGTCGAAGCACCGGTCGAGGCACCGCCCGCCCCGGCGCTGGCGTCCCCTCCCGCGCCCCGCGGCTGGGACGAGCTGACGCCGCGCGAGCGGCAGGTGCTGGAGGTGCTCGCCTCGGGCGCCAGCAACGCCGGCATCGCCGCGGAGCTCGGGATCTCGCCGCGCACGGTGGAGGCCCACCTGCGGTCGGTGTTCACCCGCCTCTGCCTGGACCCCGCTGACGGCGCGAACCGCCGCGTCGTGGCGGCGCGGCTGTGGCTGGCGCACGGCGAGGAGCAGCAGGCCAGGGGCTAGGTGCTGGCACCGATGCGCTCTGGCAGCAGCCGGGCGCACCGTCGGCGGGTCGGTCCCGCACCCGAGGAGCACCCGTGTCCGCAGCCACCTCCGCCAGTCCCGCCGAGCGTCCCGCCCCGCTCTCCCGGCACCGCCCCGCCCTGCGCGCGGTCGCAGTGCTCTTCGTGGTGGCCGTGCTCGCGCGCGCCGCGTTCCTCGCCTGGCACCCACCGCTCGACGACCACGTCTACGACGTGGCCGGCGTCCGCTCGCACGGGCCCGGTACCTGGCTGCTCATGCACGCCCTGGTCGGCGGACCGGGGGTCGCTGTGGCGCTGACGGGGCTCGCGGTGCTCGTCGGCGCCGCCTGCCGTGGCCGGGGAGCGGTGCTGGCCGCGGTTGGCGGGGTCCTGGCGTCCCTGGGCGGTCTGGCCTTCTGCGTGGCGGTCGGTGCCGAGGGCGTGGCGTGGTGGTACGCCACCGCCGACGGCGTGCTGCCGCCAGCCACCGGGGAGGCGGTGATGGCGGCGTTCGAGGCCCACCCGCTGCCGGTCGACGTCCCGGCGCTGGCGGGGTCCCTCGCCGGCGCCGTCGGGGTGGTGCTGCTGGCCCTCGCGCTGCGGCGCGCCGGCGCCGTCCGGTGGTGGCTGGCCGGGGCGCCCGTGGCGCTGGCCGCGCTGAGCGCCCTGCCGGTGCAGCTGCCGGCGGCGGCGGCCCTGGCGCTGGCGGCGCTGGAGGTCGTCGTCCTGCTGTCGCTGGGGCTGCGCGCGCTGAGCGCCTCCACCCCTCGGGCGCAGGCCCCGGCCGGTGGCGGGGTCAGCCGGTCAGCCGGCTGACGATGTCGTCGACGGTGCCCGGACGGCCCGCGGTGCCGTCGCGCAGGTCTGCCAGCAGCTGCTGCAGCGCGTCGGCGGCGCCGGTGGCGCGCACGAGCACGGTGCCGTCGGCCTCGTCCACCCCTCCGCCGCGCAGCCCCAGCTGCTCGCAGCGGCGCGCGGTCCACCAGCGGAACCCGACGCCCTGGACCACCCCGCTGACCACGGCGCGCAGCTCAGCCACGGGCCCTCCCGGCCGAGCGGGGACGCGGCTGGCACACCGGGCAGGAGTGCGAGGAGCGGTTGGCGAACGCCTCGCGCTGCACCGGGGCGCCGCAGCGCGGGCACGGGCGGCCCTCGCGGCCGTAGACCGCCAGCCCGCGCTCGAAGTAGCCCGAGGCGCCGTTGACGTCGACGTAGAGGCTGTCGAAGCTCGTGCCGCCCTGGGCGAGCGCCTCGGCCATGACGTCGCGGACGTCGCCGAGCAGGCGCCGGGCGGCGGGGCGGGTGAGGCCGGACGCCGGTCGCTCGCCGTGCAGGTGGGAGCGCCACAGCGCCTCGTCGGCGTAGATGTTGCCCACCCCGGAGAGCAGGTCCTGGTCGAGCAGGGCCCGCTTCACCCCGGTGCGCCGGCTGCGCAGCCTGTCGACCAGGGCGCGCTCGTCGAGGTGGGGGTCGAAGGGGTCGCGGGCGATGTGCGCCACGCCCTCCGGCACGCGGGCGCTGGAGGGCGTGCCGAGCCGCGGCACCGCGTCGTCGGCCCCGCCGCCGGCGCCGCTGGCCGGGGCGAGGCCACCGGTGCCGCCGGGCAGGCCGTCGGGGGTGGGGAGCAGGTCGACGACGGCGAGGCCCCCGAACATGCGCTGGTCCACGAAGCGCAGCTCCCTGCCCTCCAGCGCCCCGCCGGCGTCCTGGTCGGACAGGCGCAGCCGCACGCGCAGGTGCTTCTCGTCGGGGGCCTCCGGTGGTTCGAGCAGCAGCTGGCCGCTCATGCCCAGGTGCGCGAGCAGCGCCTCGCCGGTGTCCAGCTCGAACCACAGGAACTTGCCGCGGCGGACCACGTCGTCCACGCGCGCGCCGCGCAGGCGCGCGACCAGGTCGTCAGCGCCCGCGGTGTGGCGCCGGACCGGGCGGGGGTGCAGCACCTCGACGGCGTCGACGCGGGCGCCGGTGGTCCAGCGGGCCAGGCCGCGCCGGACGACCTCCACCTCGGGCAGCTCGGGCACGGCGCCTCAGGCGTCCTGGGCCACCGGCTGGCCGGCCGGCGTGGCGCCGCGCTCGGCGTGCAGGGCGCGCCACGCGGAGGCGGCGGCCTCCTGCTCGGCCTCCTTCTTGCTGCGCCCAGCGCCCGCGCCGCGCGGCACGGCGCCGAGGGGGTCGTCGGCCGGCGCCTCGGGGAAGGTGGCGACCGCGGCGAAGGTCTTCGCGTGGTCGGGGCCCTCCTCGGTGACGAGGTACTCCACCGGACCGAGGCCGTGGGCGGCGCCGAGCTCCTGCAGGGACGTCTTCCAGTCCAGGCCCGCGCCGAGCTCGGCGGAGACCTCCAGCAGCGGGCCGACCAGCCGCAGCACCAGCTCGCGCGCGGCGTCCGGGCCGCACGACAGGTACGCGGCGCCGATCACGGCCTCGGTGGTGTCGGCGAGGATCGAGTCCTTGTCGCGGCCGCCGGTGGTCTCCTCACCGCGGCCCAGGCGCACCGCGGAGCCCAGGTCGAGCCCGCGCGCGACGCTCGCGAGCGCGCGCATGTTGACCACGGCGGAGCGCAGCTTGGCCAGGCGCCCCTCCGGCAGGTCGGGGTGGCGGTGGAACAGCTCGTCGGTGACGACGAGCCCCAGGACGGCGTCGCCGAGGAACTCCAGGCGCTCGTTGGTCGGCACGCCGCCGTTCTCGTACGACCACGAGCGGTGGACGAGGGCGCGCTCGAGCAGCTCGACCTCGACCTCGAGGCCGAGCTGCTCCAGCAGCCGGGCGTGGACCTGGTCGCGCGGCGGCTCGACGGGCCGACGGCGACGGGCCGTCAGAGGTCCTTGACCTTGCGGCCCTTGTACTCGAGGTACAGGGGGGTGCCGGCGGCGTCGGTGACCACGCGGGCGGTGTGCGGCAGGGAGTACTCGGTGCCGCTGCCGCGCGTGGTGGCGACCAGCGTCAGCGGGGCGGCCTTCCACTGCGACCGGCGGTGCCGGGTGTTGGAACGGGACATCTTGCGCTTGGGGACCGCCACGGTCAGCTCCTCGGGTTCTCCGGCCCGGCGGGCCGCTCGTCGGTGGTGGGGGTGGTGCCGTCCGCGGAGGCGGCGAGGGATCGCAGCGCCGCCCAGCGGGGGTCGGTGTCGTCGTGGCCGTGCAGCGGGTCGTCCGCCAGGCGCGCGCCGCACTGCGAGCACAGGCCCGGGCAGTCGACCGAGCACACCGGCTGGAAGGGCAGCGAGGGCACGACGGCGTCGCGCAGGGCGGGCTCGAGGTCGAGCAGGTCGCCCTGCAGCTCGAGCACGTCCTCGTCCTCCGCGGAGGACTTGCCGGGGTAGGCGAAGAGCTCCTGGACGCGCACGTCGACCGAGCGCTGCACCGGGTCCAGGCAGCGCACGCACTCCCCCGTCGCCTCGCCGTGCACGGTGCCCGAGACCAGGACGCCCTCCACCACGGACTCCAGGAGGAGGTCGAGCTGGAGGTCGCTGCCCTCGGCCACGCCGATCACCTCGGTGCCGAGGTGCGCCGGCGCCGGGACGGTGCGGGTGAGGGGGTGCGAGAGCCCGGGCCGCCGACCCAGCTCACGGGTGTCGACGACGTACGGGGAGCGCACGTCGAGGTGTTCCATCGTCCTTCTGCCTTCGCTGTCCGAGCACGGTCCGGCCGCCCCGCCGCGCTCAGCGCGCGCGAGCAGCCGACAGACCGAGGGTCGAGCCTACCGGGTGGCGGGCCGTGCCCCCAACCGGCGCAGCACGGGAGCCGGCACGTACGGCTCGACGGAGCCGCCGAGGGCGTGCACCTGGCGCACCAGGGAGCTGGAGACGTGCCCCCACCGCGGGTCGGCCACGAGCAGCACCGTCTCCACCCCCGCCAGGTCCCGGTTGACCAGCGCCATGGGCTGCTCGTGCTCGACGTCGGTGGCCGAGCGCAGTCCCTTGACCACGGCGGTCGCGCCGACGGAGCGCACGTGGTCGACCAGGAGGCCGCCCCGCACCGCCTCGACGCGCACGCGGGCGGCCGCACCGGGCTCCAGAACCTGAGCGACGCACTCCTGCAGCGCCTCCACCCGCTCCTCGGCGTCCCAGTGCGGCGTCTTGGCGGGGTTGGCGTGGACGGCCACGACCACCTCGTCGAAGAGGGCCGCCGCACGGGCGATGACGTCGAGGTGGCCGAGGGTGGGCGGGTCGAAGGATCCGGGGCAGACGCACCGGGTCGGGGTGTGCACGGGGGCGACCCTACGGGCGCTGCGACGGCCCCGGAGGCTGCGGCGGGTGCGGCTGCTCCAGCGGCTCGGCCCACCACAGCGCGGTCTCCCCGTACCGCTTCTGCCCGAGGCCCTGCACGCCGGCCGGCCAGACCGGCTCGGGGCTGCGGGTGGAGCGCTCCACCACCAGGTGCGCCCGCGGCGCCAGCCAGCCGTGCTCGACCAGCGCTGCCAGCAGCGCCGCGAGGGCGCCCTCGGGGAGGTCGTAGGGGGGGTCGACCAGGACGACGTCGGCGCCCCCGCCGAAGCCGGCCGCCGCTGCGCCGCCCGCGAGGACCGAGGCCGCCGTGGCCGCCCGCACCGCGACGCCGCGCAGCCCCAGGGCGGTCGCGTTGCGCCGGCAGACGGCCGCCGCGGCGGGCGCGGAGTCGACCAGGAGCACCGCGCCGGCGCCCCGGCTGGCGGCCTCCAGACCCAGGGCACCGGAGCCGGCGAACAGGTCCAGCACGGCCGCACCGGCGAGGTCGCGCTCGTGCTCCAGGCGGGAGAACAGGGCCTCGCGGACCCGGTCCGACGTCGGCCGGGTCCCGCCGCGCGGGACCTCCAGGCGCCGGCCGCCGGCCGACCCGGCGATGACCCGCGTCACGCGGCGGCCCCGGCGCCGGCGCGGCGCGGCGCCCGCGACGCCCCGGCGGCCACCGCGAGCAGGACCAGCCCGGCCAGGCCCAGCACGGAGGTCGCCTCCAGCGCGCCGCGGTGCTCGGCCAGCCACCCCGCGGCGGCGGCGCCGATCCCGACGCCCACCACCAGGCCGCTGCCGACCAGCGTCATCGCGGTGGTCGCCTGGCCGGCGGGGCTGCGCTCGGCGGCCATGGACGTGATGGTCACCATGGCCGGCCCGATGGCCAGGCCGCTGAGCGCCGCCGCTGCGCCCAGCGCCACCAGCGAGGGCGTCAGCGCCAGGGAGGCCGCCATGGTCGCCACCCCCACCAGCAGCACCGCCGCCGCGGCGCCCAGCCGCTGCGGCAGGCCCACCCGCTCGGGCACGGCGACCATGGCCAGGGCGGTGACCGCCGAGCCCAGCGCCTGGGCCGCCACGAGCAGGCCGGCCGCGCCGAGGCTCCCGGCCTCGCGCGCGGCGGCCGTCAGCGCGGTCTGCCCGCCGCCGAAGAACAGGCCCATGCCGAGCGCGGCCGCGAGGACCACCGCCAGGCGGCGCACCAGCACCGCCGTGCCCGCCCCGGCGCGGCGCGGCGCGGCGGGCGCACCGCACCGGCCGGGCGCCGGCGCACCGGGCCCCGGCGCACCGGGCGGGGTGGTGGCGCTGGGGTGCAGGGCGAAGGCGGGCACGGCCAGGGCCACGAGCGCGGCGGCCACGAGCAGCGACGTGGCCGGGGAGGCCGCCAGCGCCACGACGCCCGCCAGCGCGGGACCCAGGACGAAGGCGACCTCGTCGGCGGCGCTCTCCCCCGCCATCGCGGTGGGCACCAGCGCGGGGGTGCGGCGCATCCACCGGGCGCGCGAGAAGGCCCCGACGGGGGGCAGCGCGAGCCCGGCGAGCCCGGCCGCGAGCAGCAGCAGCGGCACGGGCAGCGCGCCGGCGCCGAGGGCGACGGTCAGCAGCGCACCGACGTGCATCACCGAGGCGGCCAGCAGCACCGGCCGCTGCCCCCCGCGGTGGGCGAGCCGGTCGGCCGCGGCGCCCAGGGAGGGCCCGCCGACGGCCTCGCCCACGGAGGTGGCGGCCGCCGCCAGGCCTCCGACGGCCACCGACCCGGTGCCGGCGGTGACGGCCGCGAGCGCGGAGACGGGCACCAGGGTGATGGGCAGGCGCGCGGCGAAGGCCGTGAGGAGGTAGGGGGTGCCCGCGGCCCGCTGCAGCTCGGCGTAGGGGGCGAAGGTGCTCGTGAGGCTCACCGGGCGTGCTCCAGGGGACGTGTGCGCCTCCCCACCACAGGTCGCACGGATCCCTGAGCTGCTGTCGGGCCCAGGGTAGGACAGCCGGCGTCAGCCGCGCTCGACGAAGGCCTCGCGCTCCTCGAGGCGCGCCAGCGCCTCCCGCACCCTCGGCGCGTCGGTGAGCTCGGGGTCGAAGGCGACCAGGTCGCTGGCGTAGCGGCGGGCGCGGGTGATCAGGTCCTCGTTACCGAGCACCCTGAGGTACCTCAGCGAGGAGTTGTTGCGACCCGACTGGGCGGCTCCCAGCACGTCGCCCTCGCGCCGGGAGGCGAGGTCGAGGTCGGCCACCGCGAAGCCGTCGGTGGTCTCCGCGAAGCTCGTCAGGCGCCCGAGGCCGGACTGCTCGTCCTGCGCGCCGGTCATGAGCAGGCACAGGCCCGGGTGGTCGCCCCGGCCGACGCGTCCGCGCAGCTGGTGCAGCTGCGACAGCCCGAAGCGCTCGGCGTCGACGACCACCATGACCGTCGCGCCGGGGACGTCGACGCCGACCTCCACCACGGTGGTGGCCACGAGCACGTCGAGCTCCCCGGCGGCGAAGGAGCGCATGGCGGCGTCCTTGTCGTCCGAGCGCATCCGCCCGTGCAGGACGCCGAGGCGCAGGCCCGCCAGCTCGGGCCGCGCCCGCAGCTCGGCGAGCACCTCGTAGAGCGCGCGCGGCGGCCGGCGGCCCTCCTCCCCGGGGACGTCCCCGAAGAGCAGCCCCTCCTCCCCGGCGGCGTCGGCGCGCTCGCCGGGGTCGGCGGCCGCCAGGACGCCCCCGCCGCCGTCGTCGGCCTCCTGGTCCTCGGCGCCGTCGCCGATGCGCGGGCACACCACGTAGACCTGGTGGCCGGCGTCCGCGGCCTCCCGGACGCGCTGCCAGCACCGTGCGACGTAGTTCTCGCGCCAGTCGGGCACCACGGCGGTGGTGATGCCCTGGCGCCCGGCGGGCAGCTCGGTGAGCGTGGAGACCTCCAGGTCCCCGAACACGGTCATGGCCACCGTGCGCGGGATGGGGGTCGCGGTCATGACGAGCACGTGGGGCGGGACGCCGGACTTGGCGCGCAGCGCGTCGCGCTGCTCCACCCCGAAGCGGTGCTGCTCGTCGACGACGACGAGGCCGAGGTCGTGGAAGTCGACGGCGTCCTGCAGCAGCGCGTGGGTGCCGATGACGATCCCGGCGTCCCCGCTGGCGACGTCGAGCAGGGCCGCGCGCCGGTCCGCCGTGGACTGGGAGCCGGTGAGCAGGCGCACCTGCACCTGCGGGCCGTCGCCGCGCCGACCAGCGGCACCGCCGAGCAGCCCCTGCGCTGCGAGCGGCCCGAGCATCCGGGTCAGGGACCGCACGTGCTGCTGGGCCAGCACCTCGGTGGGAGCGAGCAGCGCGCACTGGGCGCCGGCGTCGACCACCTGGAGCATCGCCCGCAGCGCCACGACCGTCTTGCCCGAGCCGACCTCGCCCTGCAGCAGGCGGTTCATCGGCGAGGTGCGCGAGAGGTCCGCCGCCAGCGCGGCGCCCACCTCCCGCTGCCCGGTGGTGAGCTCGAAGGGCAGGGAGGCGTCGAAGGCGGCCAGCAGGCCCCCCTCGCGCACCGGGTAGGGCGTGGCGGGCAGGACGGCGAGGGCCGCGCGCCGCCGGGCCAGGGCCACCTGCGTGACGTAGGCCTCCTCCAGCTCGAAGTGGCGCCGGCCGCGGGGCGGCTGCTCGAGGTCGGTGGGGCGGTGCAGGAAGAGGAGGGCGTCGAGCTTGCTGGGCACCTGCTCCAGCTCGCGCACGCCCGTGGGCAGCACGTCGGGCACGTCCTCGGCGGTGAGGGTGTCGAGCACGGTGGCGACGGCCTTGGCCGTCTTCCAGCTGGGGAGCGCCTTGAAGGCGGGGTAGACGGGGATGACCTCGTCGGCGCGGGCGCGCAGCACGTCCGCGTCGGTGGCCATGACCGTGTCGAGGTCTCCGGGCAGCAGCTCGTACTCGGGGTGCACCAGCTGCAGGCGGCCGCGGTAGCTCTGCACCTTGCCGGAGAACATGGCCGCGCGGCCCCACTTCAGGCGGCTCTGGTGGTAGCCGACCTGGTTGGTGCGCCCGAAGAACGCCAGCGACAGCTCGTCGCGGCCGTCCGTGACCACCACCTCGACCATCATCCCGCCGCGCTGCCGCAGCGGGCGGGTGCTGGTGCGCACCACCTCGGCCACCACGGTGGCGTCCTCGCCCTCCACGAGCTGGGCCAGGGGCGTCAGCTCCCCGCGCCGGTAGTACCGGCGCGGGAGCACGAGGACGAGCTCGCCCGCGGTGGTGGCACCGTGGGTCTTGGCGAAGACCTGGGCGTTCTTGTCACCCAGCTCCTTTTTCAGCGGCGACGACAGCCGGGACACGGGTGCCAGACTGCCAGCGACCGGTGACAGCCCGGGCGCGCCCGGGCGCCGGTCGAGACCACCGCCCGCCTTCGGCTACTCTTGACCGTCCGCTGGGCGCGCGCAGCCCTGCCACCGGTGATCCCGGTGCCAGCTGCCCCCCGGCCGAGGAACGACGCCTTCGAGATCACTGGAGTAGAGCTGTGGCTGCCACCTGCGACGTCTGCGGCAAGGGCCCTGGGTTCGGCCACGCCATCTCCCACTCGCACCGCCGCACGAAGCGCCGCTTCGACCCGAACATCCAGCGCGTGCGCACCCTGGAGAACGGCGTGACCCCCAAGCGCGTCAACGTGTGCACCTCCTGCCTGAAGGCGGGCAAGGTCACCCGCTGACCTCCTGAGCCCTCCAGCAGCGCCCGCCCGGCCCCGGCCCGGCGGGCGCTGCTGCGTCCGCCGGGGCCCGCGCCCCGGCGCCCGCGGCGGTCACACGGCGCCGTCCCCGTCGGCGAGCACCCGCACCGGGCCGTGCGCCCCCCGGCCGAGGGCGTCGTCGGGGTTGGACAGGCGGCAGGAGCCCATCGACAGGCAGCCGCAGCCGATGCAGCCCTCGAGCTCGGCCTCCAGCGCCTCGATGGCGCGCCGGCGCCGGGCCAGGTCCTGGCGCCACGCCCGGGACACCAGCGCCCACTCGGCGGGAGTGGGCGCGCGGTCGGGGGGCAGGTCGGCCAAGGCGGCCGCCACGTCGTCCAGCGGCACGCCGATCCGCCGGGCGATGACGAGCAGGGAGACCCGGCGCAGCATGTGGCGCGGGTAGCGGCGGTGGCCGCTGGCGGCCCGGGTGGAGGTGATGAGGCCCCGGCGCTCGTAGAAGTGCAGCGCCGAGACGGCCACCCCCGTGCGGCGGCTGACCTCCCCCACGGACAGCAGGTCCTCCGGTCCGGCCACGACCACCTCCGGGACTCCACCTTGACCTCGAGCGAGGTTGAGGTCTGACGATGGTGGCATGGCCCCCTACGCGCTGCCCGACCTGCCCTACGACTACAGCGCGCTCGAGCCGCACATCAGCGGCACGATCATGCAGCTGCACCACGACAAGCACCACGCCACCTACGTCGCCGGCGCCAACACCGCCCTGGAGCAGATGGCCGAGGCCCGCGCCAAGGACTCCTTCGCCACCATCACCGGCCTGGAGAAGAACCTCGCCTTCAACCTCGGCGGGCACATCAACCACTCCATCTTCTGGCCCAACCTCTCCCCCGACGGCGGCGACAAGCCCGTCGGAGACCTCGCCGCCGCCATCGACGAGCACTTCGGCTCCTTCGACGCCTTCCGCGCCCACTTCAGCGCCAACGCCCTGGGCATCCAGGGCTCGGGCTGGTCGATCCTGGCCTGGGACTCCGTCGGCTCCCGCCTGGTCATCGTCCAGCTCTACGACCAGCAGGGCAACGTCCCGGTCTCCCTGGTGCCCGTGCTCATGCTGGACATGTGGGAGCACGCCTTCTACCTGGACTACAAGAACGTCAAGCCCGACTACGTCACGGCCTGGTGGAACATCGTCAACTGGGCCGACGTCGCCGCCCGCTTCGAGGCCGCCCGCACCCAGACCTCCGGCCTGGTCGTCCCGAGCAGCGCGGTGGCCCCGTGAGGCAGCTGGTGCAGCCCCCTCTGAGCCCGACCCCTCTGAGCCCGACCCCTCTGAGCCCGACCCCTCTGAGCGGGCCGGACGAGGTCCGCGCCGCCTTCGCCCGCTACCCCTCCGGCGTGGCGGTGCTGGCGGCCGTGGTGGACGGCGAGCCCGCGGCGGTGGTCGCCTCCTCCTTCCAGGTCGGCATCTCCCTGGACCCCCCGCTGGTGCTCTTCGCGGTGCAGCACGGCTCACGCAGCTGGGCGCGCCTGTCGGGCGCCCCGGCCGTCGGGGCCTCGGTGCTCGGCGCCGGACAGGGCCCGCTGGCGCGCCAGCTGGCCTCCAGGGACCACGCGGCGCGCTTCACCGGCGTCCCGGTGCGCACGGCGCCCAGCGGCGCGCTGCGCGTGGAGGGCGGTCCGGTGTGGATGGAGTGCGCGGTGCACCAGACCGTCACCGCCGGCGACCACGACGTCGTCCTCCTGCGCGTGCAGGCGGTGGTGCACGAGCCCGGCACGGCGCCGCTGGTGTGGCACGCGTCGAGCTTCAGCACCACCGCCGCCGCCTGACGCCCGCCGCCTGGCACCCGCCGTCTCCGCCTGCCTGACGCCTGACGCCTGCCGCGTGCGTCAGGCGTATACGTCCCACCCGCCGGCCACCTCGTCGTCACCGTCCACGGTCACCACCGGCCACCCCTCGCGCACGGGCAGCACCTCGCCGATGCGCACGAACGGCGCCGGCAGGCCGCGGGCGGCGACCTCGGGGGGGAAGGTGGCCAGCAGGGCGTGGTCCTCGCCGCCGCCGCGCACCCAGCTGCGGGCCAGCACGTCCCCGTCCCGCTCGCCCGCCAGGTGGTGGGCCGCCGCCAGCAGGTCCAGGACGTGCTGGTCCTCCCACCAGCTGTCGACGTCCAGGTGGACCCCGGAGGCCGCGGCCAGCCGGGCGCCGTCCACGCCCAGGCCGTCGCTGACGTCGAGCATCGCTGTCGCCCCGGCCCGCGCCGCCGCGGGCCCCGCCGCCACGGGCGGCGCCGGGCGCCGGTGGGCGGCCAGCAGCTCCGGGGCCACCGCGGCCGCCAGCGCCGGGCCGCCCGCGGCCAGCAGCGCCAGCCCCGCCGCCGAGCGCCCCACGGCCCCGGCCAGGGCCAGGACGTCGCCGGCGCGGGCCCCGCTGCGCATCACGGGCGCGCGGCCCTGCAGGTCGCCCAGCGCCGTGACGGACACCAGCAGCTCCGAGGAGCCCGACAGGTCACCCCCGACCACCGCGGTGCCCCAGCGGCGGCAGGCGCCGGCCACGCCCCGGCCGAGGTCCTCCAGCCAGGCCAGGGGCGTGGGCGCCGGTGCGCCTAGGGTCAGCAGCAGCCCCGTGGGCACCGCCCCCATCGCGGCGACGTCGGCGAGGTTCTGCGCCACGGCCTTGGCGCCCACGTCGGCCCCCGAGGACCAGTCGGTGCGGAAGTCGCGGCCCTCCACGAGCAGGTCGGTCGTGGCGACCACGCGGGCGTCGGGCGCCGCCAGCACAGCGGCGTCGTCCCCGGGGCCCACCAGCGGACCGGCGCCCGCCCCGGCGCCCAGGGCACCCAGCACGGCCGCGAGCACGCGGGCCTCACCGGCGGAGCCGACCGTCCCGGGTGCGCCGTCCGGTCCCCTGCTCCCCACGTCCGGACGGTACCGTGACCGAACCGTGACCACCGCCGGCGAGGACGCCGGGGGGCGCGGTCATGGGAGGAGCTGCGGGCGTGGTCGAGGCGTACGTGCTGGTGCAGACCGAGGTCGGGCGCGCCGACCAGGTCGCCTCGGCGCTCGCGGACCTGGAGGGGGTCATCGCCGCCGACGCCGTCACGGGCCCGTACGACGTGGTGGTGCACGTGGGCGCCCGCCCCGTCGACGACCTCGGCGCCCTGGTGCTGGGGCAGATCGCGGTCGTGCCCGGCATCGTGAGGACCGTCACGTGCACCGTCATGCGTGAATGAGGGGGTGCTCCCCCGCCCGCTGGTCGGCTGCCAGGTCCACCCCCTGGTCCGACGCGCCCCGGTCCTGCTCCTGACGGGCGTGGCGGCGGGCGCCCTGGCCGGGTGCGCCGGCGCCGTGGCCGTCGAGCCGGCCCCGCGCGGCTACGAGCCGGCATGCTCGCAGGTGTACACGGCGCTGCCCGACGAGGTCGCGGGCCTGCAGCGGCGCGCGACCACCGCCCAGGGCGCCGCCGCGTGGAGCGGGGTGCCCACCGGCAGCACCGGCGGCGGCGAGGTCACCGTGGTGCTGCGCTGCGGGGTCGAGCAGCTGAGCGCCCTGGACACCGCCGGCGGCTGCCAGGCGGTGGAGGGCGACGGGGCCGTGGTCGACTGGATCCCCCGCGAGGACGGCGACGGGCGCACGACCTGGACCACGTACGGCCGCGAGCCCGCGGTCTCCCTGCAGCTGCCGGCGGACACCGCGGTGACCACCTCCGTGCTCCCGGCGGTGGCGAAGGCGGTCTCGCTGCTGGAGCAGACCGCCGCGTGCTCCTGACGCGTCAGCGCAGGCCGGTGGGCCGCGCCAGGGCTAGGCGCAGCACCCTGTCGAGCAGCTGGGGGTAGGCCAGCCCGGAGGCGGCCCACAGCCGCGGAAACATCGACGAGGCGGTGAAGCCGGGCATGGTGTTGACCTCGTTGACCAGCAGCTGCCCGTCGGCGTCCAGGAACAGGTCGACCCGGGCCAGGCCCTCCGCGCCGACCGCGGCGAACACCTCCAGGGCCAGCGCGCGGGCCCGGTCGGCGACGCCGGCGGGCAGGTCCGCCGGGCTGTCCAGGCGCACGGCGCCGTCGTCGAGGTACTTGGCCTCGAAGTCGTAGAAGTCGCGCCCCGCGCCGACCACCACCTCGCCGACCACCGACGCGCGCGGCTCGGGGCGCACCCGCCCGCCGGCCCCCTGGACGAGCTCCTCCAGCACGCCGACCTCCAGCTCCCGGGGGGAGGCGACGGCGGCCTCGACGACCACCTTGGGGTCGTGGGAGGCGGCCAGCTCGACGGCCGCGGCGAGCTCGGCCGGGCCGGCCACCTTGGAGACGCCCATGCTGGACCCGGCGCGGGAGGGCTTGACGAACACCGGCCAGCCCAGCGCCGCCACCCGCTGCTCGCAGGCGGCGCGGTCGGCCTCCCACTGGTGGGCCAGCAGCGTCACCCACGGGCCCACGGGCAGCCCGGCGGCGGCCAGGACGGTGCGCGTGAAGCCCTTGTCCATCGACAGCGCCGAGGCCAGCACGCCGGAGCCGGCGTAGCGGACGTCGCCGAGCTCGAGCAGCCCCTGCAGGGTCCCGTCCTCCCCGTAGGGGCCGTGCAGCAGCGGCAGGACGACGTCGACGTCACCGAGCTCGCGGGGCGGGCGCCCGGGCTCGCTGACGCGCAGCGCCCTGTCGTCGGTGGCCACCGGCACCACGACGCCGGGGCCGTCGCCGGGACCGACCTCGGGCAGCGGGGCGCCCTCGCGGATGGACCAGCGGGCGGGGTCGTCCTCGGCGAGCACCCAGTGACCGGTGGGGGTCACGCCCACCGGGACGACGTCCCACTGCGACCTGTCCAGCGCCGCCAGCACCCCGGCGGCGGTGGCGCAGCTGATGGCGTGCTCGCTGGACCGCCCCCCGAAGACGACGGCCACCCGGGGACGCTCGCGCTGCGGCTCGGCCATGGCCAGCGACCCTAGCCGCCGCTCGCACCGGCCCCGTCCGGCGCGTCATGCTCCCACGGTGGCCCCCCCGCGCGGACGACGACCTGGCGCAGCGCTTCGAGGCCGAGCGGCCGCGGCTGGTGGCGCTGGCCGCCCGGCTGCTCGCCGACCGCAGCGAGGCCGAGGACGCGGTCCAGCAGGCGTGGCTGCGCCTCGACCGCGCCACCCGCCGCGCCGAGCCCGGCGAGGAGGTCACCTCGCTGGCGGCGTGGCTCACCACGGTCGTCAGCAGGCTCTGCCTGGACCGGCTGCGCCAGCGCAGCCCGGTGCTGGACGGCGACCTCGAGGAGCTTGCCGGGCCGGGTGCCCTCGTGGATCCGGCGCCCGGCCCCGACGAGGTGGTGGTGCGGGTGGAGGCCGTCTCGGCCGCCCTGGACCTCGTGCTCGACAGGCTCGGCCCGCGCGAACGCGTGGCCCTCGTGCTGCACGACAGCTTCGGCGTCGACTTCCCCGCGGTCGCCGAGGTGCTGGGCACCACGCCGGCCGCCGCGCGCAAGCTGGCCTCCCGCGCCCGGGCCCGCGTCGCCGGGCCCAGCGCCGGGCGGCGGGCAGCGCAGGCGGAGGTGGTGGACGCGTTCATGGACGCTGCGCGCGGCGGCGACCTCGCGCGCCTGCTCGAGCTGCTCGCCCCCGGCGCCGTCATCAGGGCCGACGCAGCGGCCGTGGCAGCGGGCACGCCCGCCCGCGTGGAGGGCCGCGAGCGCGTGGCGGCGTTCTTCGACGGCAGCGCCCGGTCTGCGCTCGCGGTGGAGGTGGACGGGCTGCCGGGTGCGGCGTGGTTCCTGCGCGGGGAGGCGGAGGTGCTCTTCGACGTCCTCGTCGACCTCGACGCGGCCGACGGGCCGGTGCGCGGCGTCGTGTTCCGCGCCGACCCCGACGTGCTGGTGCGCGTGCGCCGCCGTCGCCCCGGGGGCGTGCCCGACGCCCCGCCCGGTCACACCTGAGGCGCCCCACGCGTCGGGGTGGTGTGAAGACGATGAGCTGCCGCCAGCTGGGCGGCCCCTGCGACCACACCCACCGCGGCGCGAGCGCCGACGACGTCATCCAGGCCCAGGACCGGCACCTGCGGGAGGCGGTGCGCGCGGGAGACGCGGCCCACGAGCCAGCGCGCTCGGCCATGCGGGCCGCTGGCTGCGGCCCCGGCAGGCGCTGGGCTGGTACTCCGGCGTCAAGGAGGCGTTCGCGGGGCTCCCCGAGGACGACGCCTAGCCTGGGCGGGTGCACGACCCCCACGCCGGAGCCGCCTGGTCGCCCGAGACGCTGGCGGTCTCCGCCGGTCGCCCGCCCCGCATCCCGGACGCCCCCGTCAACCCCCCGGTGCAGCTGACCTCGACGTTCGTGGCCAGCACGGAGCCGGGCGCGCGCGGCTACGCGCGGTTCGCCAACCCGACGTGGGAAGCGCTGGAGGAGGTGCTCGCGCTGCTGGAGGACGCCCGCCCGGGCGACGGCGGCGGCGCACGGGCCTTCGCCTCCGGGATGGCCGCCGTCAGCGCCGTGGTCGAGCAGGTGCCCGTCGGCGGCCTGGTGGTCGCCCCGGAGGGGGCCTACAACACCACCCTGGGCCTGCTGGACCACCTGGAGGCCTCCGGGCGGCTGCGCCAGCGGCGGGTGCCCACCGCTGACACCGCCGCCGTCGTCGACGCGCTGGCCGGCGCCTCCCCCGGGGACCTGCTGTGGCTGGAGTCCCCGACCAACCCGCTGCTGGAGGTGGCCGACCTGCCGGCGCTGTGCGCCGCGGCGCGGGCGGCGGGGGTGCGCACGGCCGTGGACAACACCTTCGCCACCCCGCTGGTGCAGCAGCCGCTGGTGCTGGGCGCCGACGTCGTCGTCCACTCGGTGACCAAGTACCTCGCCGGGCACTCCGACGTGGTGCTCGGCGCGGTCGTGACCCGCGACGCCGACCTGCTCGCGGCGCTGGGGCGCCACCGCACGCTCACCGGCAGCATCCCCGGCCCCTTCGAGGCGTGGCTGGCGCTGCGCGGGGTGCGCACCCTGCACCTGCGCGTGCAGCGCTCGCAGGCCAGCGCCGCGGAGCTGGCGCGCCGCCTGGAGGGCCACCCCGCCGTGACGCACGTGCGCCACCCCTCCCTGCCGGCCGACCCCGGGCACGCGCGGGCGGCCGCGCAGATGCGCGGCTTCGGCTCGGTGCTGTCCGTCCAGGTGCGCGGCGGGGCGGCCGGCGCTGCCGCGGTGCAGGACGCCACCCGCCTGTGGCTGCCCGCCACGAGCCTGGGCGGGGTGGAGTCGCTCGTCGAGCGCCGCCGCCGCCACCCGCTGGAGCCGGCGGTGGTGCCGGAGGACCTGCTGCGCCTGTCCGTGGGGGTGGAGGACGTCGAGGACCTGTGGGCCGACCTGTCCCAGGCCCTCGACGCGGCGCTGGACCCGTCGCTGGACCCGTCGCTGGACCCGTCGCCGGACCGGGTCCCGTCAGCCGTCGCGGCGCGCGAGCACGGGCGCCAGCAGGGCTGAGACCAGCGCCGCGCCGGCCACCCGCCCCGGGCGCAGCGGGCGCGAGGCGCGCGCGGCCCAGCGGCGGGAGGTCAGGTCGACCACCTCCACCGCCCGCGGGTCGGCGGGCACCAGCAGGGACAGGACCGCCTCGGCGGGGTCGCCGAGGTCCGGACGGCTCCGCCCCCGGGCCAGCGCCGAGCGCAGCGCCGGTGCCAGCTCGGCGTCGGTGCGCGCCCACGGGGCCAGGCGGGCGGCCTCCAGCACGGCGGCGTTGGCGCGGCCGTGCCCGGGGATGCACCGGTAGCTGACGGCGGGCAGGCCGGCCACGAGGGCCTCGGTGTAGGACAGGCCACCGGCGTTCTGCACCAGCACGTCGGCGGCGCCCAGCAGCTCGTGCACGTCGCTGCGCCAGCCCAGGGCCACCGCGCCGGGGACCCGGGCGACCTCCGCGCGCAGCGCCTCGTTGCGCCCGCACAGCACCATCGGCACCAGCCCGGCCTCACCCACCCGGGCGGCGCTCTCCGCGACGTCGCCCAGCCCCAGCGAGCCCGCCACGAGCAGCGCCACGCGGCGCGAGCCGTCGATGCCCAGCTCGGCGCGCAGCTGCGCACCGCGCTCGGCGGGGACGGTGGTGAAGCGCTCGGGCACCAGCGGGCCGACCGCCCGCATGGCCACGCCGTAGTCCCGCCGGCCCTGCCGGGCGGTGGCCTCGGTGACCGTCCAGTGGTGGTCGACGCCGGGGTGCACCCAGGAGCGGTGCGCCGCGGGGTCGCACAGGTAGGTCACCACCGGCACGCGCAGCCGGCCGCGCGCGCGCAGGTGGCCGAGGGCCTGGCTGGCCAGCGGGTAGGTGGAGACCACCAGGGAGTACGGGCGCCGGCGCGACCACCGCAGCAGCCGGCGGCAGCTGGTGCGGCACAGCAGCGCGAGCAGCCAGCGCCAGAAGGGCGAGTCCTCCAGCACCCCGAAGAGCCACTCGAACAGGCCCGGGACGCGCCCGACGCTCTGGGTGTACCCCTGGCGCAGGAACAGCCCGGCGCCCGGCACGAGGGCGCGCAGGTGGTCCTCGACGTCGACGCGGACGCCGAGCGCGCGCAGCCGCCGGGCCAGCTCGTGGGCGGCGCCGTCGTGCCCCGCCCCGACGCTGCCGGAGACGACGAGCACGCTGGCCCACGGCTCGGGCTCGACCGGCTCGTCCGGGGTCTTCAGCACAGCTCCTCCTCGGGTGAGTGGGGTGGGTCGGCGAGGGCGGCGGGGGCGGGGCCCTGGTCGGCAGTGAGCCGGGCCAGCACCACGACGGCGCTGACCATGAGCGCCAGGCCAGCCACCTGCAGCACCTGCGCGCCGTCCCCGGCGGCGAGCCGCTCGCCGAAGGCGAGCGCCCCCACCGAGGCCGCCGCGACGGGCTCGGCGATGGTGATGGCCGGCTGGGAGGCGGTGAGCACGCCGACGCGGTAGCTGGACTGGTTGAGCACCACGCCGGCGGCGCCGGCGACCAGGAGCGCCCCCAGCGGCCAGCTGCCCAGGGCGGGCAGCAGCCCGTCGGCCTGCGCCCGCCCGGTGGTCTCCTTCAGCAGCGCCCCGGCCAGGCCCAGGGAGGTGCCGCCGCCCAGGCCGAGCAGCAGGGCGCGGTACCGGCCGCTCCCGGCGCGCGACAGCGCCGCCAGCGCCACCACGGCGGCCGCCCCGGCGGCGGTGCAGGCGCGCAGGGAGGCGGGCTCGGCCACCTCGGTGCCGCCACCGGGGCGCGCGGAGACGAGGAAGACGGCCAGGCCGACCACCACGGCGCTCGCCCACAGCCACTCGGCGCGCGCGGGGCGGCGCCCCTCGAGGACCACGGACAGCGGCAGGGCCAGGAGCAGGCCCGTCACCAGCAGCGGCTGCACCACCAGCAGCGCGCCCTGGGAGAGCGCGAGGGTCTGCAGCACGGCGCCGGCCAGCCCGAAGGCCAGGCCCACCAGCCACAGCGGCTGGCGCAGCAGGGTGAGCACCAGGCGCACCCCGGTGCCGCTGCCCTCGGGCGCGGTGGAGGCCGCCCGGTGCTGCGTGACCGTGGAGGTGGCGAAGCAGGCCGCGGCCAGCAGGGCCAGCACGACCGGCAGCGCGCTCACGCCGCCTCCCGCTGCGGGGAGCGGCCGGTGGCCGGCGGCTCGTGGAGGTCGGGCACGACCAGGGCGATGCCGATGACGCCGGCCACCATGAGCAGCGCCCCGACCACCTGCCCGGCCAGCGGCAGCGCACCGGCGGCGAGGTGCTCGGCGAAGGCGGTGGCGCCGATGGCGGCGGCCACGGCGGGCTCGGCGATGGAGTGCGCGGGCTGGGAGGCCGACAGGTGCCCGGCCGCGTACCCGGCCTGGGTGGCGACCAGGCCCGCCACGCCGGTCAGGACGACGCCGGCGGTGGCCGGGTCGAGCAGCGCGCCCGCGGGGTCGCGGCCGAGCAGGCCGACGACCTGCTTGAGCAGCGCGCTGGAGACGCCGATGAGGGCCCCGCCGGACAGGCCCAGCAGCAGCGCCTTGCGCCGGCGCAGCACCGTCTCGCCCAGCAGGGCCGCCAGCAGCGCGACGCCGGTCCAGCCGCCGGCCACCGCCAGCAGGTGGCCGGGCTCGGCGACGGGGGTGCCGCGGTCGGGGTCGGCGGCGACGACGAACAGCGCCAGCCCCACCAGCACCGCGAGCGCCGCGAGGACCTCCCCGCGGCCGGGCAGCCTGCGGGCCAGCGCGTCGGACAGCGGCAGCGCCAGCAGCAGCCCCAGCAGCAGGATCGGCTGCACGACGACGAGGGCGCCCCGGCTCAGCGCGAGCGCCTGCAGCAGGAGCGCAGCGACCGCGACCACCAGCCCGGCCAGCCACAGCGGGCTGCGCGCCAGGCGCAGCACCAGGCGCACCGGGGAGGTGCCCGTGCCCTCCTCGGCGTGCGCCACCGCCGCGCGGTGCTGGGCGACGGTGGAGACGGCGAAGCAGGCCGCCGACGCCAGCGCCAGCCACACGTCGGCCCTCACGCGGCCGCCCCCGTCGCCGGCAGGTGCTGCCAGAGCGGGCGCAGCTGCCAGCCGCGCTCGCGGACGGCCGCGACCAGCAGCGGCAGCGCCGCGACAGTCCCCCGCCACGAGCCGGGCACGGAGGTGCAGTCGGAGTCGTGCAGGAGCACGGTGCCCCCGCCGCCGTCCGGGCCCGGCGCGTCGCGGTCCAGGCCGGCCAGCGCGGTGGCGGCCACCTGCTCGCCGTCGTGGCCGAGCCAGTCGCGCCCCCAGGCCGTCCACAGCACCGGGCGCAGGCCGCAGGTCCGGGCCGCCCACAGGGTGCCGCCGGAGACGGCCCCGTAGGGCGGGCGGGTGTGGCGCAGCGCCGCGCGGACCCGCGCGGGGTCCAGGCCGCCGGCCGCGGCGTCGCCCACCACCGCGTCGCGGGCGCGCTGCAGGTCGGCGGCCAGCGCCGGGGCCGTGCGCGCCAGGTGGTTGCGGTGCTCGTGCCCGTGCAGGGCCACCTCGTGGCCGTCGGCCAGCAGCTGCGCCACGGCCCCGGGGTGGCGCTCGACCTGCCGCCCGAGCAGGAAGAACGTGGCGCGCACGCCGAGGTCGTCCAGCGCGCGGCGCACGGCGGGGGTGCCCTCGGGGTGGGGGCCGTCGTCGAAGGTGAGGGCCACGCTCCCGGGCGCCCCGCGCCCGAGCAGGCCCGGCACCACGCGCTCGCGCCAGCGCCCGCGGCCCAGCACCGCGGGGCCGGCGTGCCCGGCCACCGCCGCGCCCGCGAGCGCCGCGGCGAGCAGGCCCGGCCTCACGCGCCGCCCCGGGGCGCCCGGGGGTCGCCAGGACCCTCACCAGGACCCTCGCCAGCGGCGGCGGCGTCGTCGACGACGAGGTAGCCGGCCCCGCGGGAGGTCCGGATGCTCTCGCGCCCGAACGGCCTGTCGACCTTCTCCCGCAGCCGCCGCACGTGCACCTCCACCACGTTGGAGGCGCCGTCGTAGGCGGAGTCCCAGACGTGGTCGATGAGGTGGGTGCGCGAGAGCACCTGCCCGGGGTGGCGCATGAGCTCGGCGAGCAGGGCGAACTCCTTGCTCGTGAGCTCCACCGGCACCCCGTCGCGCTCGACCCGGCGGCTGCCCGGGTCCAGCTCGAGGTCGCCGACGCGCATCACCGCCGGGCGCGGCACCGCGCCGCGGCGCACCAGGGCGCGCACCCGGGCGAAGAGCTCGTCCAGGGCGAAGGGCTTGGTCAGGTAGTCGTCGGCGCCGCTGTCGAGCCCGCGGACGCGGTCGGCGACGTCGGCGCGGGCGGTGAGCATGAGCACGGGCGCCCAGCGGCGGCGCTCGCGCAGCTGGCGGGCCACCTGGAAGCCGTTGGGGGCGGGGATCATCGCGTCGAGCACCACGACGTCGTAGTCGTTCTCGGTGGCCGCCCACAGGCCGTCCGGGCCGGTGGCGGCCACGTCCACGGCGTAGCCCTCCGAGGCCAGGGCCCGGCGCAGCAGGCGCGCCATCGCCGCGTCGTCCTCGACGACGAGGACCCTCACGACGACACCCCCCGCGGGAGGCGCCGCGGCGCGCGGCGGGCGGTCATGCTGTCCTCTCGTCGGGCCGGTGCCGGGCGGGCCGTCGCGGGCTCGCGCTGGGAGCGCGCTGGACGGTCCGTCATGCAGGGTCGAGTGAGAGGGTGCCCGGTGCGAGATGACGGAGCGGTGAACCCCCACCGGCGCGTCGCCCGCGGGCCGGGGCGGCTGCTGCCCTCGGCGCTGCGCTCGCGGCTGGCGGTGCTCTTCGCGGCGGCGGTGGCCGTGGTCATCGCCGCGGCGGTGGGGCTGCTGGCCTTCGCCACCGACCGCCAGTTCGACGCCGCCGTCGACACCGGGCTCGACACGCGCACGTCGGCGCTGCGCCAGGCGCTGGAGCGCGGGGACGTGGGCGTGGTCCGCGACGACCCGATCGCCGAGCTGGTGGGCCCGGACGGGACGCTGGTGCAGACCTCCCCCGCCGCGGCCGTGCTGGCCTCGCGGGGGCGCTCCAGCGCGGGCTCGTCCTTCCTGCCGCCAGCGGTGCTCACCGAGGTGCGCCGCTCCGGCGGCGCGGTCAGCGGGAGCCTGGAGGTGCCGCGGCAGGGCCGGGTGCGCTTCACCGCCACCCCGGTCGCGGTGCCGCAGGCCGGCTCGGTGCTCGTGGTCGGCACCCGCATGCGCGAGCTCGACGAGGCCGAGACGCGCCTGCTGCTGCTGTTCCTGGCCGGCGCCCCGGTGCTGGTGGCCAGCCTCGGGCTGGCCGGGTGGCTGCTGGCCGGTGCGGCGCTGCGCCCGGTGGCCGACCTCACGCGCCGCGCGGCCCGGATCTCGGCCGCCGAGCTGGACCAGCGCCTCCCGCAGCCGCCGGGGGCTGACGAGGTGGCGGTGCTGGCGCGCACCCTGAACGGGATGCTCGACAGGCTCGAGGCCGCGGTGCGCAGGGAGCGGGAGTTCGTCGACGACGCCGCGCACGAGCTGCGCACGCCCATCGCCGTCCTGCGCGGTGAGCTGGAGCTGGCGCTGCGGACGGGGCGCGACCTGCCCGAGGACGCCGCGGAGTCGCTGGCCGCCGCGCTCGGGGAGGCCGAGCGCCTGGAGCACCTGGCCCAGGACCTCCTCGTGCTCGCCTCGGCGGAGCGGGGCGCCAGCGCCCGCGCCGCGGTGGACCTGGCGGCCCTGGCCCAGCGGGAGGCGCCGCGCCTGGCGGCGGCGCACCCGGTGGACGTCCAGGTCACCGGGCCGCCCGCGGTGGTGGACGGCGACGAGCGGGCGCTGGGGAGGCTGCTGGCCAACCTCGTGGCCAACGCCGAGTCGGCGGGCGCCGGGCGGGTGCGGGTGCGCACCCGCCTGCTCGACGGCGGCGGGCACGTGGAGCTGGAGGTGGCCGACGACGGCCGGGGGTTCCCCCCGGAGCTGGTGGCCACCGCCACCGAGCGCTTCACGCGCGGTGACGCGGCGCGCACCCGCTCGGCCAGCGGCGCCGGGCTGGGCCTGGCGATCGTGGCGGCCGTGGTCGCCGACCACGGCGGTGACCTGGAGCTGGGCCACGACGCCGAGCTGGGCGGTGCGGCGGTCGCGGTCAGGCTGCCCCGGGCGCGCGGCGGCCCGCCGCGCTGAGAGCGCTCAGCGCCAGGGCAGGCGCTCGTCGCGCAGCGGCTGGGAGAGCAGGTGCAGCGCGGCGTCGCGGGGGTCGCGGCCCTGCACGAGCACCGCGGCCACCTGCTCCACCACCCCCATCGCCACCCCGGCCCCCTCGGCCAGGGCCGTGATGGAGCGGGCGGTGCCCACCGCCTCGGCCGTGCCGCCGAGGCCGTCGAGCACCTCCTGCAGCGGCCGGCCCTGCGACAGCCCCACCCCCAGGCGGTGGTTGCGCGAGAGGGTCGAGGCGCAGGTGGCGAAGGCGTCGCCAGCGCCGGCGAGCCCGGCGACCGTGGCGGCCGACCCGCCCAGGGCCACCACGAGGCGGGTCACCTCGGCCAGGCCCAGGGCGATCACCGAGGCCTTGGCGTTGTCGCCCAGCCCCAGCCCCTCGGCCAGGCCCACGCCCACGGCCAGGAGGTTCTTGGCCGCGCCGGCCACCTCCACGCCCACCACGTCGCGGGCGGTGAAGGGCCGGAAGTAGTCGGTGGCGCACAGCGCCGCGGTGCGGTCGGCGACCTGCTCGTGCGCCGAGGCCACCACCGTGGCGCACGGCCGGCGCTCGGCGATCTCGCGGGCGAGGTTGGGCCCGGAGACCACCGCGTACGGCAGCTCGCCCAGCACCTCGGCGACCAGCTGGCTCACCCGCAGGTGCGTGTCGACCTCCAGCCCCTTGAGCAGGCTGACGACGGCGGGCCGCCCGCCACCGGAGCCGCCCAGGTGCGGCGCCGCGGCGGTGAGCACCCCGCGCAGCCGCTGCACCGGCACGGCCAGCACGACGTCGTCGGCGCCCTCGAGGGCCGCGGCGAGCCCGGTGGTGCCGCTGACGCCGGCCGGCAGCCGCAGCCCCGGCAGGTAGCGGGAGTTGGCGCGCTCCCGGGTGATCTCCTCGGTCACGGAGGCGTCGCGGCCCCACACGACCACGCTGGCGGTGGGGTCGGCGTCGGCGACCAGCTGGGCGAAGGTGGTGCCCCAGCTGCCGGCGCCGAGCACGGCGACCCGGCGGCCCCCTGCGGCGCGCGTCACGGGGCGCCCTCGACCTCGGGGCGCGCGGCCGGCGGGGCCAGCGCCGGCCGGCGGCCGCCGGTGCGGGGGTCCCAGCGCGGCGGCACGGGCTCCCCGCGCAGCTGGGAGAGCAGCTCGGCCACGGCGTCGACCACCAGCTCGGTGACCTCGCGCAGCAGGGCCTGCGTCAGCGGGCGGCCCTGGTAGGCGGACAGGTCCAGCGGCTCCCCCACGAGCACGCGCATGGTGGGCCGCGGCCAGGGGCGGGGACGGCCCCGGCGCGGCAGCAGCTGCTGGGGGCCCCACTGGGCGATCGGCACCAGGGGCGCCCCGGTGGTCAGCGCCAGGCGCGCCGCACCGGTCTTGCCCACCATCGGCCAGCCGTCGGGGTCCTTGGTGAGGGTGCCGTCGGTGAAGATGACCACGCGGTCGCCGGCGCGCACGGCCTCCACGGCGTGCTGCAGGGCCGTGGCGGCGTCACCGGTGCCGCGGCTCACCGGCACCCCGCGCATGACGCGCAGGAGCCCGCCGAGGACGGGCACGCGGAACAGGCTCTCCTTGGCCAGGATCCGCGGGACGGGGCCGGCTGCGACGAGGACGTCGGCCAGGGTCACCGGGTCGAGCCAGGACACGTGGTTGGCCGCGATGACGCAGCCGCCCTCGGGCAGGTGCTCCAGGCCGCGCCACTCGTGGCGCGAGACGGTGCGCAGCACGCCCCGCACCACCACCGCCGCAGCTCCGAGGGGGACGCCCAGGCCGGGCTGCAGGAGGGACACGGCTGCCGAGGCTAGCCGCAGGCGCCCGCCACCTGCAGCGCGGGCACCGGCCGCCGGGGCTGGCAGGATCGTCGGGTGCTCGAGGACACCTGCGGGGGCGGCGCGACCTGGCGCCTGCTGATGCCGGTCCGGGGCGGCCCGTCGGCCAAGAGCCGCCTGGCCGAGGTCGTGCGCCGCGTCCCCGGGCTGCCGGAGGCCGTCGCGCTGGACTCCGTGGAGGCCGCCCTGGCGTGCCCGCGCGTGGCGTCGGTGCACGTGGTGTGCGCCGACGTCGGGCGCGGGGACCGCCTGGCCGCGCTCGGCGCCCAGGTCGTCCGGGAGAGCGCGCCGGGCAGCGGCCTGCTGGCCGCCCTGGAGGAGGGGCTGGCCGCGCTGCGCGGCGGCGGGGCCGCGCAGGGGCCCGGGGACGGTCCGGTCGCCGTCCTGCTCGCCGACGTCCCGAGCCTGCGCCCGGGCGACCTGGCGGCAGCGCTGGACGAGGCCGCCGCCGTGCTGGCGGCCGGTGGCACGGCCGCGGTGCCCGACGCCGAGGGCACCGGCACGGTGCTGCTCGCCGGGCGCCTGCACGGCCCGGCGGCGGGGCTGCTGCGGCCGCGCTTCGGTCCCGGCTCGGCGCTCGCGCACCGCCGCGACGGCGCGGTGCCGGTGGGCCTGGGCCTGGCGCGGCTGCGCCGCGACGTCGACACCCCGGCCGAGCTGGAGGAGGCGCGCGCCCTGGGCACCGGCCCGCGCACCGCGGGAGCCCTGCGGGGGCTCCCGCGGCGCGAGGCCTGCGCCTGAGGCGCCGGCCCGCCGGAGGGTGGCCGGGTCAGACCCGGGCCGGCTCCTCGTCGCGCACGGCCTGGGCGCCCAGGGCCGCGAGCTTGTCCGCGAAGTGCTCGTAGCCGCGGTCGATGAGGTCGATGCCGTGCACCCGGGAGGTGCCGTCGGCGGCCAGGGCCGCGATGAGCTGGCTGAAGCCGCCGCGCAGGTCCGGCACGGTGATGTCGGCCCCCTGCAGGCGCGTGGGCCCGGAGACCACCGCGGAGTGGCGGAAGTCCTGCGCCCCGAAGCGGCACGGGGTGGAGCCCAGGCACTCGCGGTAGACCTGGATCGTGGCGCCCATGCGGACCAGGGCGTCGGTGAACCCGAGCCGGTTCTCGTAGACCGTCTCGTGCAGGATCGACAGCCCCTGGGCCTGGGTGAGCGCGACCACCAGCGGCTGCTGCCAGTCGGTCATGAAGCCGGGGTGCACGTCGGTCTCCAGCGCGATGGAGCGCAGCGGGCCGCCGGGGTGGGTGAACCGGATGCCGGAGTCGTCGACGTCGAAGGCGCCGCCGATCTTCCGGAAGGTGTTCAGGAAGGTCATCATGTCGGGCTGCCGGGCGCCCTCGACGTAGACGTCGCCGCCGGTGGCCAGCGCCGCCGAGGCCCAGCTGGCGGCCTCGATGCGGTCGGGCAGCGCGCGGTGCTCGTAGCCGGTGAGGGTGTCGACGCCCTCGATGCGGATCACGCGGTCGGTGTCGACGCTGATGATCGACCCCATCTTCTGCAGCACCGCGATGAGGTCGAGCACCTCCGGCTCCACAGCGGCGTTGCGCAGCTCGGTGACGCCCTCGGCGCGCACGGCCGTCAGCAGCACCTGCTCGGTGGTCCCGACGCTGGGGTAGGGCAGCGCGATGCGCGTGCCGCGCAGGCGCCGGGGGGCGCTCAGCGCGATGCCGGAGGGGCGCTTGTCGACCACGGCGCCGAACTGGCGCAGCACGTCGAGGTGGTAGTTGATGGGCCGGTCGCCGATGCGGCAGCCGCCCAGGTCGGGGATGAACGCCTCGCCCAGGCGGTGCACGAGGGGCCCGCAGAAGAGCACGGGGATGCGGCTGGACCCGGCGTGGGCGTCGATGTCGGCCACGGCGGCCACCTCGACGTCGGCCGGGTCGAGCACCAGCTCGCCGTCCTCGGCGCCCTCGGAGACCCGCACGCCGTGCAGCTCCAGCAGGCCGCGGACGACGGCGACGTCGCTGATGGCGGGCACGTTGCGCAGGCGGCTGGTGGTCTCCCCGAGCAGGGAGGCGACCATGGCCTTGGTCACGAAGTTCTTGGCGCCTCGCACGGCGACGCTGCCCTTCAGGGGGGCGCCGCCGGTCACGGTCAGAGTGCTGCTCATGGATCCCCTCGTGTTCGCCCCCGGGGTGCGGCCGGCGACCGGCCGCTGGGGCGTCCAGCAAGTCTGCACCAGGTGAGCACCCGGGCAGAACGGGCGGTGACCACCCGGTCGCCCGGTGCGCCCGCTGCACCGGCTGCGAGGTGCGGCGGGCGCACCGGGCGTCCCGGGCGGCGCCTCAGGAGCGCACGGGCAGCGTGGCGGGCTTCCAGCTGGGGCGGGCGGCCTCGAAGGCGTCGATCTCGGCCTCGTGGCGCAGGGTGAGGCCGATGTCGTCCAGGCCCTCCATGAGGCGCCAGCGGGTGTAGTCGTCCACGCCGAAGGGGAACACCGCGGTGCCGCAGGTGGCGGTGCGCTCGGCGAGGTCCACCGTGACGGTGGCCCCGGGGTCGTTCTCGAGGAGCTTCCACAGCTGCTCGACGTCGTCCTGGCTCATCTGCCCGGCGAGCAGGCCCTGCTTGCCGGAGTTGCCGCGGAAGATGTCGGCGAAGCGGGAGCTGAGGACCACGCGGAAGCCGTAGTCCTTGAGGGCCCACACGGCGTGCTCGCGGGAGGAGCCGGTGCCGAAGTCGGGGCCGGCGACGAGCACCGAGCCGTTCCGGAACGCGTCCTGGTTGAGCACGAAGGTCGGGTCGCTGCGCCAGGCGGCGAACAGGCCGTCCTCGAAGCCGGTCTTGGTGACCCGCTTGAGGTAGACCGCCGGGATGATCTGGTCGGTGTCGACGTTGCTGCGGCGCAGCGGCACGCCGACGCCGGTGTGGGTGGTGAAGGGCTCCAGGGCCACGGTGCGTGCCTCTCTTCCGGCGGCGGGGCTCAGACCAGGGCCGGCTGGGCGGCCGGTGCCAGGTCGGCGGGGCTGGACAGGGTGCCGCGCACGGCGGTGGCGGCGGCCACCGGCACGGACACGAGGTGGGTGCGCCCGCCCTTTCCCTGGCGGCCCTCGAAGTTGCGGTTGGAGGTGCTGGCCGCGCGCTCGCCGACGGTGAGCTGGTCGGGGTTCATCCCCAGGCACATCGAGCAGCCCGCGCCGCGCCACTCCCCGCCGGCGTCGAGGAAGACCTGGTCCAGGCCCTCCTCCATCGCCTGCAGGCGGACGCGCACGGAGCCCGGCACCACCATGAGGCGCACGCCGTCGGCGACCTTGCGGCCCCTGAGCACCTCGGCGGCGGCGCGCAGGTCCTCGATGCGGCCGTTGGTGCACGAGCCGATGAAGACGGTGTCGACGGCGATGTCCCGCATCCGGGTCCCGGCGGCCAGGCCCATGTACTCCAGGGAGCGCTCCGCGGCGGCGCGCTCGCCCTCGTCGGCCATCTGCGCCGGGTCGGGCACGGACGCGCTCAGCGGCACGCCCTGGCCGGGGTTGGTGCCCCAGGTGACGAAGGGCTCCAGGTCGGCCGCGGAGATGACGACCTCGGCGTCGAAGACGGCGTCGTCGTCGGTGACCAGCTCGCGCCAGCTGGCGACGGCGGCGTCCCAGTCGGCGCCCTGCGGGGCGTGGGGCTTGTCCTTGATGTAGGCGAAGGTCTTCTCGTCGGGGGCGATCATGCCGGCGCGGGCGCCGGCCTCGATCGACATGTTGCAGATCGTCAGGCGGGCCTCCATGGACAGCGCCCGGATCGCCTCGCCGCGGTACTCCAGCACGTAGCCCTGCCCGCCGCCGGTGCCGATCTTGGCGATGACGGCGAGGATGATGTCCTTGCTCGTGGTGCCCTCGGGCAGCTCGCCGTCGACGGTGATGGCCATGGTCTTGAACGGCGCCAGCGGCAGCGTCTGGGTGGCCAGCACGTGCTCGACCTCGGAGGTGCCGATGCCGAAGGCCAGCGCGCCGAAGGCGCCGTGGGTGGAGGTGTGGGAGTCGCCGCAGACGATGGTCATGCCCGGCTGGGTGAGACCGGTCTGGGGGCCGACGACGTGGACGATGCCCTGGTCGACGTCGCCCAGGGAGTGGATGCGGACGCCGAACTCGGCGGCGTTGCGGCGCAGCGTGTCGACCTGGGTGCGGCTGACGAGGTCGGCGATCGGCTTGTCGATGTCGACCGTGGGGATGTTGTGGTCCTCGGTGGCGATCGTCAGGTCCGGGCGGCGCACGGGGCGACCGGCCTCGCGCAGGCCGTCGAAGGCCTGCGGGCTGGTGACCTCGTGGATGAGGTGGAGGTCGATGTAGAGCAGGTCGGGCTCGCCCGCCGCCCCCTTGCGCACCACGTGCGCGTCCCAGACCTTCTCGGCCAGCGTGCGTCCCACTGCGTCCTCCACCTGGTGTGCCACCCCGTCCCGGCGTGTCGCCAGCTGGCTTGCGCTCTCAGCATGTGAGACGGGAGTATCGAGCCGTGGACAACTCTAGCGGAGTCGGCGTGCTGGACAAGGCCCTCGGCGTGCTGACCGCGCTCGAGGCCGGCCCGCTGTCGCTGGCGCAGCTGGTCGGTGCCACCCAGCTCTCGCGCCCCACCGCCCACCGGCTGGCGGTGGCCCTGGAGCACCACCGCATGGTCACACGGGACCTGCAGGGCCGCTTCGTGCTGGGCTCGCGCCTCGGCGAGCTGGCCGCCGCCGCCGGCGAGGACCGCCTGCTCGCCAGCGCGGGCCCGGTGCTGGCGGCGCTGCGCGACTCCGCCCACGAGAGCGCCCAGCTCTACCGGCGCCAGGGCGACGTGCGCGTCTGCGTGGCCACCGCCGACCGTCCCGGGCCGGGCCTGCGCGACTCCGTGCCCGTGGGCGCGTCGCTGTCCATGCACGCCGGCTCAGCCGCGCAGGTGCTGCTGGCCTGGGAGGAGCCCGAGCGCCTGCACCGCGGCCTGGCGGGGGCCGCCTTCACCGCGGCGGGGCTCGCGGCGGTGCGCCGCCGGGGCTGGGCCAGCTCGGCGGCCGAGCGCGAGGACGGCGTCGCCTCGGTCTCGGCGCCGGTGCGCTCCCCGGCGGGGCGCGTGGTGGCGGCCGTCTCGGTGTCCGGTCCGCTGCAGCGCCTGGGCCGACAGCCGGGCCGCCTGCACGCCGAGGCGGTGCTCTCGGCCGCCGCGCGCCTGTCCGACGCCCTGGCCCGCTCCGCCTGACCTCCGCCCGGCTCACCACTGACCGCAGCCGGGCGCCCGGTTGCGGTTCGGACCCCCTCCGGAAGCGCAGCCGGGCGCTCGGTTGCGGTTCGGACCGCCTCCGGAAACGCAGCCGGGCGCTCGGTTGCGGTTCGGACCGCCTCCGGAAGCGCAGCCGGGCGCTCGGTTGCGGTCCGAACCCCTGCGGAAGGGGCGTGGATCGGTCAGGCCGCGGGGCGGCCCCGGCCCATCCGCTGCCGCGCGCTGTGCGTGGCGCCCACCACGGGCACCGCGCGCGTGGCCGCGAAGATCCCCGCCGGCGGGCTGTCGACGCAGATCGACTCGGCCGCGCCCGGCTCCACGGTGTAGGTCTCGTGCCAGATGCCCACCGCGCCGTCCGCCGACCGCGCCCGCCGGTTGAAGGCGGTCCAGGCGGGGCGGTGCTGCGCCGAGCTCGCCGAGGCGTACTCGTACACCTTCTCGGCGGACTCCCAGTACTGCACGAGCAGCGGCCCGCGCGCGGTCACGCCCCCGCGGTGGCCGAGGTAGCCCCACTCGGGGTTGCGCTCCAGCTCCTCGAGCATGGGCGGCATGGCCCGCAGGACCGGCAGCCACCGGTCGGGCCGCCAGGGCTGGTTGATCGTCATGCCGATGAGGAAGACGGCCAGGCCCCCCTCGTGCTCGTGGGTCCAGCGACCGCGCAGCAGTGCCATGACGACCTCCGACTACATTGGAGAGCGGGACTCTCCAATAATGGAGAGTCTCACTCTCCAGTGCAAGGGGGCCCATGAGGATCGGCGAGCTGAGCCGGCGCAGCGGCGTGCCCGTGGCCACGCTCAAGCACTACCTGCGCGAGGGCCTGCTGCCGCGGGGCCGGGCCACCTCGCGCACCCAGGCCGAGTACGGCGAGGGGCACGTGCACCGCCTCCGCCTGCTCAGGGCCCTGACCGAGGTCGGTGGCCTGTCCCTCGCGGCGGCCCGCACCGTGCTGGACGCCGTCAGCACCCCCGGGACCTCGGTGACGCAGGCGCTGGGGGTCGCCACCGACGCACTGCCGCCCCGGCCGTCGCAGGACGCCGACCTCGACCTCAGCCCCGCGCTGCGCGCGCTGGAGCTGGCCGGCTGGGTGACCTGGCCCGACAGCGCAGCGGTGCGGCAGCTCGCCACGGCGATGCGAGCGCTGGAGGCCGCCGGCCTGGACGCCTCACCCGAGCTCGTCGCCGAGCGGGCACGGCTGCTGGCCCCCCTCGTGCGCGAGGAGGTCGCCGCGGTCCCCGACGGCGCGCTGGCCGACGCGGTCACCTTCGCCGCGCTGGGGACGGTGCTCTACGAGCCGGTGCTGCTGGCCCTGCGCCGCCTGGGCCACCAGGACGCGTCGGTCCGCCGCTTCGGGATGCCCGAGCCCGGTTCCTGACCCGCAGATGCAGATGAGGCCCGGTGCGCTTCCGCGCACCGGGCCTCAGGTGTAGCCCCGACGGGATTCGAACCCGCGCTACCGCCTTGAGAGGGCGGCGTGCTAGGCCACTACACAACGGGGCCGCTGGGGTACCAGGACTCGAACCTAGACTAACTGAACCAGAATCAGTCGTGCTGCCAATTACACCATACCCCACCGCCCACCAGCGCTCATCACGCTGAGTGAGCAAAGCGTCGGCACCGCCGGCGTCCCGGTCTCAGACCGGCCCGCTGACCGCACCGAGGGAAGACTCTACCCGAGGCGGGACCGAGAGCTGAACCAGCCCCCTCCGGCGGGCGAGCCACGCCGTCCCGAGGGCGATGAGCACGAAGCCCAGGCCGTCCAGCACCACCAGCGCCGGGGAGGCGGAGGTCGTCTCCAGCGCCTCCCCCAGGCCCCCGGCGAGCACGGTCGGCACGAACACGACCACGTTGTTCACGGCGTGGAAGGCGATGCCCGTCTCCAGCCCCCCGGTGCGCCACGCCAGGTAGGAGGCGGTGAGCCCGAAGCAGAACCTGTCCGCGTACAGCCACGGGTCCTGGTCGCCGTGGGCGAAGGCGAACGCCGCCGCCGACACCAGCGCCGCCGCCACCGCCCCCACCGCGGGCCTGCGGAACCACGAGCCGACGGCCTGGCTCATCCACCCGCGGAAGAGGTGCTCCTCCCCCGCCGCCTGCAGCGGCGTGGTGAGCAGGACGACGACGACGAGCGCCGCGGTCGAGGCGGCGCTGCGCGCGTCGCCGGAGCCGAACGGCTCCTCGCCGGCGGCCAGCGCGAGCAGCCCCAGCCCGAGCACGCTGGCGCTCACCACCGCCGCGGGCAGCAGCCCGGACAGGAGCATCCAGCGCCAGCGCGTGCGCCCCACCACCGACGCCTGCCAGCGCGGGGCGGTGCCGTGCCCCAGGCGCACGGCCGCCCAGCTGATCGGGATCAGCGCGGCGAGCACGAGGTTGTTGCCCAGGAACGCCAGCGGGCTGGCGAAGGCCTCGGCGTCCGTGAGGGGGCGCCCCAGCACCGCGCCCGCCACGGCGTAGCCCGCTCCCACGAGCAGGAGGAGCACGGCGACGCCCCCGGCCACCACGGCGGCGCCCACGAGCGGGTGCCACCAGCGGTGCCGCGGGCCGCGCAGCAGCTGCGGGTAGGGCCGCGGGCCCCACCGCACCGCCTCGTCGAGCGCGTCCGGGCTCACCCCAGCCGGGCCCGGAGCGCCCGCAGGCGCCCGAGGCTGCTCTCGCGCCCCAGCAGCTCCATCGACTCGAACAGCGGCGGTGACACCCGCCGGCCGGTGACGGCCACGCGCAGCGGGGCGAAGGCGAACTTGGGCTTGACCCCCAGCCCGTCCACGAGGGCCTCGCGCAGCGCCGCCTCCAGCGCCGCGGCCGTCCACGCGTCGTCGTCGAGGTCCTCCAGGGCCCGCACCGACGCGTCGAGGACGTCGGCGGCCTCGGGGCGCAGGGAGGCGCGGGCGTCGTCGGCGACCACGAGCGCGTCGTCGTCGGCGAAGAGGAAGCCCAGCATCCCGGCGGCCTCGCCCAGCAGCACCATCCGCTCCTGCACCAGCGGGGCCGCGCCCTCGAGCAGCGCGAGCTGGCGCTCGCTCGGGTGCTCGGGGAGCACGCCGTCGGCCTGCAGCCGCGCGAGCACCCTGCCGCGGAAGTCCTCCGGCGCCAGCAGCCTCATGTGGGCGGCGTTGATGGCCTCGGCCTTGCGCAGGTCGAAGCGCGAGGGGCTGGCGACGACGTCGGCGATGTCGAACGCCTCGACCAGCTCCGCGGGGGTGAACACGTCGCGGTCGGGCCCGATCGACCAGCCCAGCAGCGCGAGGTAGTTGAGCAGCCCCTCCGGCAGGAAGCCGCGCTCGCGGTGCACGAAGAGGTTGGACTCCGGGTCGCGCTTGGACAGCTTCCGGTTGCCCTCGCCCATGACGTACGGCAGGTGCCCGTACAGCGGGGTGACCTGGGCGGTGCCGATGGCCTTGAGCGCGTCGAACAGCGCCAGCTGGCGGGGCGTGGAGGAGAGCAGGTCCTCCCCGCGCAGCACGTGGGTGATGCCCATGAGCGCGTCGTCGACGGGGTTGACCAGCGTGTACAGCGGCGTGCCGTCAGCGCGGGCCACCACGTAGTCGGGCACCGACCCGGCCGGGAAGCGCACCTCGCCGCGCACGAGGTCGTGGAAGGAGTGGTCGCCGTCGGGCATCCGCAGGCGCCACACGGGCTCGCGGCCGGCGGCGCGGAAGGCCGCCTTCTGCTCGTCGGTGGTGTCGCGGTCGGCGTTGTCGTAGCCGCGCTGGGGGTCCTCCCCGGCGGCCCGGCGGCGCTCGGCGGCCTCCTCGGGGGTGGAGAAGGACTCGTAGACCCACCCGCCCTCGACGAGCTTCCCGAGGACGTCGGCGTAGAGCTCGCTGCGCTGGGACTGCCGGTACGGCTCGTGCGGCCCGCCGACCTCCACGCCCTCGTCCCAGTCCAGGCCCAGCCAGCGCAGCGCCTCCACCATCTGGTGGTAGCTCTCCTCGCTGTGGCGGGCGAGGTCGGTGTCCTCGATGCGCAGCACGAAGGTGCCGCCGGTGTGGCGGGCGTACGCCCAGTTGAACAGCGCCGTGCGCAGGAAGCCGACGTGGGGAACGCCGGTGGGGGACGGAGCGATGCGCACCCGCACCGGGCTCGCCGGAGCCGACGCGCCGCTCGTCGTCGTCGCGGTCTCGCTCATCGCCGCACCACCGGGTTGCCCAGCACGCCGATGCCCTCGACCTCGACCTCGACGCGCTGGCCCTCGCGCAGCTGCCCGACGCCGGCGGGGGTTCCGGTGAGGATGACGTCGCCCGGCAGCAGCGTGAAGGCGCGGCTGGCGGTGGCGACGAGCTCGGCGACGCCGAAGACCATGTCCTTCGTGGTGCCGTCCTGGACCGTCCTGCCGTCCAGGCGCGTGGTCAGGCGCAGGTCCTCGACGTCCTCGAGGGTGAGGTCGGGGACGATGTACGGGCCGAGCGGCTTGGAGGAGTCGAAGCCCTTGGCCCGGGCCCACTGCCCGTCGCCCTTCTGCCAGTCGCGGGCGGTGACGTCGTTGGCGACGGTGTAGCCGAAGACCACCTCCGCCACCCGCTCCTGCGGGACGTCCTTGCACACCCTGCCGATGACGACGGCGAGCTCGCCCTCGTAGTCGACGCGCTCGGAGCCCTCCGGCAGGACCACCGGGTCCCCGGGGCCGACGACGGCGGTGTTCGGCACGAGGAACATCAGGGGCTTGTCGGGCAGCTCGTTGCCCATCTCGCGGGCGTGGTCGGCGTAGTTGCGGCCGATGCCCACCACCTTGCTGCGCGGGATGACGGGCGCGAGCAGGCGGGCGTCGGCCAGCGGCACCCGCTCGCCCGTGGGCTGCAGCGGGGCGTAGAGCGGGTCGCCCACGACGACGTGGATCACCTCCTCACCGGCGTCTCCCTCGACGAGGCCGAACCTCGGGTCGTCTCCGGTGGTGAACCTGGCGATGCGCACGCGGAGAGCCTAGGTCCGCCCCGCCCGCCCCTCCTCCCCCGGGCGGGGGGGGGGGGGGGGGGGGGGGGGGGGGGGGGGGGGGGGGGGGGGGGGGCGGCGGC